>NZ_JAAHIE010001158.1:0-1566 GCF_010671945.1 Moorena sp. SIO4E2 | reverse complement strand
GTAGGGTGCGTTAGGGGCGGGCTCGCCCTCATTTTCTGCCTCGTAGCCAGAGTTGGGATAGCCCGTCCCGTAACGCACCGTCAGAGTTGGGATAGTCCGCCCCGTAACGCACCACCCAAGGGCTCTGTAGCTGATGCGTTCCCATAGCAGCTCGTACCGACCATCGCTTTTAGCGATTGACCTTGGCCTTTCGGCCACGCTACGGGAATGGTCACGCTACGCGATTGACTTTTGGTCACGCTACGCGATTGGCCGTAGGCCACGCTAAAAGCGATCGCATTCAACAAAAACTATCCTCTTGATCCATTACACTCCCGACTCCCCACTCCCGATTCTAAATTCTAAATTCTAAATTCTAAATTCTAAATTCTAAATTCCCTACTCCCGTCCTACCACCAAATCCCACAAGGCATCAATACCACTGCCCACATACTCTGAATCCTGGTGTTGTTCAATCCATTCAATTACAGTAGGGAGAATATGATTAGATGTTTTGCCCAATTTGCCCAAGGCATTGGCTGCGTCCTTACGCACATCATAATCATCATCCATTAGTAGTGCTAGGAGGGCGTTGACTACCGTTTCTGAGATGTTGCCCAAATTGCCCAAGGCTTCCGCTGCACTCACACGCACATCAGAATCATCATCCTGAAGTCCTGCTATGAGGGCGTTGATTACAGTTTCTGAGCTGTTGCCCAAATTGACCAAGACATTGGCTGCCGTCACACGCACATCAGAATCATCATCCTGAAGTCCTGCTAGCAGGGCGTTGATTACAGTTTCTGAGTTGTTGCCCAATTTGCCCAAGGCATTGGCTGCTATCACACGCGCAACAGAATCATCATCCATTAGCCCTGCTATGAGGGCGTTGATTACGGTTTCTGAGCTGTTGCCCAATTGGCCCAAGACTTCCGCTACCCTCAAACGCACAAGAGAATGATCATTCATTAGCCTTGCCAGGAGGGCGTTGATTACAGTTTCTGAGTTGTTGCCCAATTTGCCCAAGGCATTGGCTGCCCTCCAACGCACAAAAGAGTGATCATCTTTTACTAGTGCTATGAGGACGTTGACTACCGTTTCTGAGCTGTTGCCCAATTGACCCAAGGCTTCCGCTGCCCTCAAACGCACATCAGAATCATCATCCTGAAGTCCTGCTAGCAGGGCGTTTATTACAGTTTCTGAGCTATTGCCCAATTTGCCCAAGGCATCGGCTGCCCTCCTACGCACAACAAAATCATCATGCTTTAGTCGTGTCAACAATATTGTAATTACCTGATATTTTTCCCCTAACTCGTGTCGATAGTTCAGCAATCGTATGTCATCAATTCGATGGAATTCTTCCTTCAACAATTCCAATACCTGTGCCTCAAAATCCGTTTCATACAAACTACAAATTATCTGAAAAACCTGCTCGCGAATCTTCTCACCAACCCGCTCCTCACTACTCACCTCCAACTCAACCAACCGCTCCAAAATATCTTGAACTAACTCACTATCAGTACTTCGTAAATTTTTCGGGTCTTCTCCCAAACAATTACCAGCAAACAACAAATCCCGATGTAACCA
>NZ_JAAHIE010001157.1:0-1567 GCF_010671945.1 Moorena sp. SIO4E2 | reverse complement strand
TCCCACACTTCCCGCGCCCCCGCCCCAGACTTTCTGATCTAGGGCCACCACCGACTTACATCCTTAATCGCTTCAACAATTGCAGCCAGAGCTTCTTTGCCTCCCAACGAGATAATAGTTGGACTGAGATTAACCAAGTATTCTAAAAAGTCCTTACGATCGCTACAGGCCAAGGTGTGAAGAAACTCTTGCCAAAGGGAAACGTCATCTTGGAGGGAAAAGTTAGGATTTTTGATTAGTCCACTGAAAGCATAGGCTCGGTGATACTCAGACTGAATTGCCCGTGCTGTTTCTAGGGCTTCTGGAAGTAGGATTTCTGGCAAATCTGGTGCTAGTGTACTCAGAACTATCGCTCGTATCAGCTTATGGGTAAGTTCCCGTGCCCCTTCTAGGGCTTCTGGTAGAATTTGAGGCAAATGTCGTGCTAGGTTACTCAGGGTAAGGGCTCGGATCCATTCATCGGTAATGGCTGTTGCGGCATCTAGGGCTTCTGGTAAGATTTCCGGCCAATGTGGTGCTATTGCGCTCAGGGCATTGGCTCGGTCTCTATCATCTGTAATGGCTCGTGCCGCATCTAGGGCTTCTGGTAAGATTTCCGGCCAATGTGGTGCTATTGCGCTCAGGGCATTGGCTCGGTCTCTATCATCTGTAATGGCTCGTGCCACATCTAAGGCTTGTGGGAGTAGTTTTTCCGGCAAATGTGGTGCTAGTGCGCTCAGGAGAAAGGCTCGGGTCGATTCATCGGTAATGGCTGTTGCGGCATCTAGGGCTTCTGGTAAGATTTCTGGCAAATGTGGTGCTATTTCACTCAGAGCATCGGCTCGGGTCGATTCATCGGTAATGGCTCGTGCCGCATCTAGGGCTTCTGGTAAGATTTCCGGCCAATGTTGTGCTATTTCACTCAGAGCATCGGCTCGGCTGGACTGATCGGTAATGGCCCGTGCCACTTCTAGGGCTTGTGAGAGTAGGCTTTCCCCCAACTGTGGTGCTAGTTTACTCAGGACTATAGCTCGGTCTCTATCATCAGTAATGGCTCGTGCCATATCTAGGGCTTCTGAGAGTAGGCTTTCGGGCAACTGTGGTGCTAGATTAATCAGGGCATGGGCTCGGCTGGACTGATTGGTAATGGTTCGTGCCTCTTTTAGGGCTTCTGGTAAAATTTCGGGCAACTGTGGTGCTAGTTCACTCAGGGCATGGGCTCGGCTGGACTGATTGGTAATGCCTCGTGCTGCTTCTAGGGCTTCTGGTAAAATTTCCGGCCAATGTCGTGCTAGTCCACTTAGGGCATGGGCTCGGCTGGACTGATTGGTAATGCCTCGTGCTGCTTCTAGGGCTTGTGGGAGCAAGCTTTCCGACAACTGTGGTGCTAGTTCACTCAGGGCATCGGCTCGGCTAGACTGACTGGTAATGGCTCGTGCCGCATCTAAGGCTTCTGGTAAAATTTTCGGCCAATGTCGTGCTAGTGCGCTCAGGGCATGGGCTCGCCTTGACTCATTGGTAATGGCTCGTGCCGCATCTAGGGCTTCTGGTAAGATGTCAGGCAACTGTGGTGCTAGTGCGCTCAGGA
>NZ_JAAHIE010001156.1:0-1570 GCF_010671945.1 Moorena sp. SIO4E2 | reverse complement strand
TCCACCTATGAGTAACCTATGAGGAACTCAATTAATAGTTGACTATCAACAGTTGACATAAACCGTAGTTTTAGTGTCGATTCGGTTACCGGATGATCTGACCATTGCTTTCTTCCCTATCTTCCCCCTAAAGCGACACTTCCTTCTAAAACTACAACGCCCTAGTTTTGCCACTGCCTAGTCCTGATCACCTGATTGATTGTCATCTTTGCGGTCTTTTAGCAGCTTGGTGCGCTTATCAGAACGATTCTGCTTGCGAGATTCCCTGAGTATAGTGCGTTGGTTAGAAGTACTAGTTTTCTGGCGCTCTTTGATGGTGCTCAGTACTTTATAAGGGTCCCGTCCATAGTGGGGATACAATATTGGTAAGTTTTCTTGCTCCTTACCAAGTTCTTCTAAAACCTGATAATGTTGCTGATCGTTGATACCCAGTTCATCCCGGATCTGCTGGAGAACCTCGAGACTACTAGCGGAATTCACATGTCCAGCTTGGATGGCTTCTCTTAGCACCCCTTTGTATACCCCCAAGCGGTATTGTTGGTTAGCACCCGGTAGGGTTTTAGCCAGGATGTGTAATTCCTCAGGTTTGAGATCATCCACGGAACGACCTTCCAGAAATTCCGAGAAGTCCAGGGGTAGCTTCTTGAGTTGACGGCGCAACTTGTCTGCCAAACTCTCCTGGGTATATTGGTGGGAACTACGCCCCCAAGTTTGATAAAGCCATAAGCTGCTGACTAGAATCACTACACTCTGAAACAGGAATTGCACTAGAACAGGGAACCGATTAATTTCGGGACGACCCCCGTAGATGAAGAAGAAGTTAAACGCAATAAAGGTACAAATGGAAAAGACTCGGTGCAATACTTGCTCGTGAGTGATAGATTGGTTTTTTCGCCACAGAGCAGCTTTGTATGTCTTCTCTAGCTTGGTACAAATTAGACAACTGAGCGCCACGAAGACAACGAAGGTAAGAGGAGTTGCCACCAGTTTAGGAATCGCAATCGGGTGATTCATGATGTAAAACCCTGGCTTGAAAAGCGCACCTAACTGATTCTCTTCATGGGTCCAAGCCCCAGACAGGTAATAATCGAAGTTTCCTGCATACAACCAGTAGTAGACGAAATAGCCAATTACCATGCCTAAATAACCGTATTGGACTAATTTCCGACCAGGCTTAGTCAGTTGTTGCCAGTAGGCTTTTTCGGAATCGATATCCATACAAGGGGACTTACAACTGATACAGGCACTTTTTTCTTGACCTGCGGTCTTGTCTACGGTGCGGCACATGGACTGGGTAATGGTTTTTGGCGGTGCGTTGTGAGCTTCAGTGCCAAGCAATCCCCGTGGTCCAGTAAATACCATCTGAACCATGCCAAATGGACAGACATAATGACACCAACTTCTGCCACCATAGAGGAATACCATCATCATGGCGGATACGATAGTTAGGCTCAGAAACAAACCCAGAACCAAGCGGTCAGAGTTAACAAATAGAATCCGGCAGTTCAAACCGATAAAGAAAATGGCAAACTGCACATATAAATGGTTACGAACTAGCCAGGGATTTTCG
>NZ_JAAHIE010001155.1:0-1570 GCF_010671945.1 Moorena sp. SIO4E2 | reverse complement strand
CGTCCTATGAGTGGGGATATAGGCATGGGCACAACTCATGCTGCTATCAAACTCGCTGAGAAAGTCATCGCTGCTGGATTACCAGGATACGTACAGTTAGCTGGTGGTACCAATAACCACACCGTCAGCAAACTAAGAGCAGCTAAGCTGTTGAACCGCCAAGTTGGTAGGTTGCCCGTTGAAGGTTCTAAAGAATTGTTGAAAGTTGGCAGGTTGCCGGTTGAACGTTCTTACAACAACCTTGGCCTTTCGGCCACGCTACGCGAACAACCAAATAACCTACCCTACTCGAACCCCAAGGGCGAACAACCAAATAACCTATCCTACATTGCCGGTGTGGCTTACGGTAGCTACGCCCGAGTTCTACTCTCACCGATTGTAGAAAAATTAGAACAAGACTATGACAAAGACGTTGATCACCACCAGGGATTCGTTCCTAATCCCTCCTCTAGAAACCTTGAGGATGTACCAGATCTGCTCTGGCAGGCTGTGGCAACTGCCCATGCCCTGGTTGCTCAACTCAAATCAGTCAAAAAAATCCCCAAGAGTATCTAATTTTCTTGACTTTAATCGAGAAAGAATGTTCGATTAAATTGGGATAAAAATCGTCAAGTATTAGGAGTTAAATTAGACATGAATTAAATCCAAGATCTGACCAATAACCGCAATTTAAATAGGGCAAAACGTAACAGCAGAAATCGCTTTATTTGAGCAAAACAAATGGTGAATTTTCCACTAAGCAAGTTTTCAGATCAACAAGTGTCATTCAATCAAGAATCACCAGTGGTTTATGAAAATAACTTGGTTGAGGCGATGACCGTAAGGGCTCAATCCTCAGAGGTAAGTGACAATCTTCAACTAGATTGTGGCACTCTACCTACCAAGGAACACCAAGACACAGTGGACAAAACTCAGAGGATTTCAAACTGTCAACAAATTACAGATGACCTGCCAAAATTACTAGACATTTTGCCAGCCGAAATTCGCTCATTATTGGAGCAACATGCTGAAAGGGACAGTTTGATCGAAGTGATTATGGATCTCGGTCGCTTCCCAGAAGTGCGCTTTCGTGATCGGGCAGAGTACCTTTCTGATCAACCAGTTACTATCGAACAAATCAATCACTGTGTTGAGCGAGTGGGATCCTTTAGCGGTGATAACCGAGCCGGAATTGAGGGCACCTTGCACCGCATTAGTGCGATTCGGAACCGTCCAGGGGAAATTATTGGCTTAACCTGTCGTGTTGGTCGAGCGGTCTTTGGTACCATCGGCATGATTCGTGACTTGGTGGAAACTGGTAAGTCAATTTTGATGCTCGGGCGTCCTGGTGTAGGCAAAACCACTGCTTTACGGGAAATTGCCCGAGTTCTGGCAGACGAATTAGACAAACGGGTCGTGATTATCGACACCTCTAATGAAATTGCTGGAGATGGCGATATTCCCCACCCAGCTATTGGTCGAGCCCGACGGATGCAGGTGGCTAGCCCAGAACATCAGCATCAGGTGATGATTGAGGCGGTGGAAAACCATATGCCAGAGGTGATCGTTATCGATGAAATTGGCACAGAAC
>NZ_JAAHIE010001154.1:0-1570 GCF_010671945.1 Moorena sp. SIO4E2 | reverse complement strand
AGTGGGGTAAAGGTCGTCGTTTTTTGAATGCTTATGGCCCTACTGAAGGAACCGTTTGCGCCACCGTTGCCGTGGTGAGTGGAGATGAAGAGAAACCTTCTATTGGTCGTCCCATTCCCAATGTAACGACTTACATCCTTGATTCTCATTTGCAACCGGTTCCTATTGGTGTAGCAGGAGAGATTTACATTGGTGGGGTGGGCTTAGCCCAAGGCTATTTAAACCGTCCTGAGTTAACTCAAGAGAAATTTATTTCTAATCCTTTTAGTCCAGAAATAGCTAGTCCAGAAATAGAAGAACGTTTGTACAAAACTGGAGATTTAGCGTACTATTTACCTGATGGAAAAATTGAGTTTTTAGGGCGAGTTGATCACCAGCTAAAAATTCGTGGTTTTCGCATTGAACCTGGAGAGATTCAAACAGTTTTAACTCAACATCCAGACGTAAAAGAGGCAGTGATAATGGCTTATGAAAAGCCTCCTGGTAATCACAGCCTTGTGGCTTATCTTGTTACTCAAAAATCGGAACTCGATCGGACTCAAGTCCGCAACTTCTGTAAACAGAAACTTCCTCTATACAAAATTCCTTCAGGGTTTGTATTTTTAGAAAAATTACCCCTTACTCCTAATGGTAAAATCGATCGTCGTGCTTTACCCACCCCCGACTTGTCCCAGAGACATCTTGGCGGAAATTTTGTCGCGCCCCGCACCTCCACTGAAACTGAATTGGCAACCATTTGGCGTGAGGTTTTAAAGATAGAACAGGTTAGCATCAACGATAACTTTTTTGAATTGGGAGGACATTCTCTGTTAGCAACTCAAGTAATTTCAAGGGTTCGAGAAGCCTATTCTATTGAGTTACCTGTGAGTTGCTTGTTTGAATATCCAACTATTCTCGAACTGGGAGAGAAAGTGATTGAGAAGCAATTTGAAGTATCAGAACTGGATGACCTAGAGCAGATTTTAAATGAGGTTAATGAATTGTCAGATGATGAAGTGGATGAACAATTACTAATGAATAATTAGTAATTATAGCAATTATTATAGCTATGAGTTACGAAGCGATCCCCCTAAATCCCCCTTAAAAAGGGGGACTTTGAGGTTGAGAAGCGTACCTCAAAAATTCCAGAAAAGCTATAGCAATTCTTTATTAAGAATGATCAAACTTGTATAGATTCGTCTATATTAATTTAATTGATAAAAAAACTGATGACTGATGAGTGACTTACTAAAACGGCTTGAAAATATTCCATTACACAAGCGCGAGCTGGTGTTGAAAAAACTGAGGCAGAAACCAAAAAAATCAGTTATAGAAAAGGTAAAACAGAACCCGTCAATTAAACCAGTCTCAAGGGAAAAACCTATTCCCCTATCTTTTGCTCAAACTCGATTATGGTTTCTCGATCGACTGGAAGAACAAAGTTCTCATTACAATGTTCCTTTATATTTAGAATTGAAAGGAGATCTTAATCCTGATGCTTTGACGAAAGCCATTACAGAGATTATACAACGCCATGAAGTTCTACGAACTAACTTTCGTCTGATTGATGACCAACCTGTGCAGATAATAA
>NZ_JAAHIE010001153.1:0-1574 GCF_010671945.1 Moorena sp. SIO4E2 | reverse complement strand
ATGTTAATTCGTAACTACCAAGTATCAGATGCCAAAGCTGTGATTGATGTCTACAAAAATGCTATCATGGAGATAGCATCACAGGCTTATGATCGTAAACAAATAGAGATTTGGTCATCCTATCCTAAGGATATCGACCAGTTTACGAAACGGCTGAGTATGGGAATAACACTTGTTGCAGTTGATGGCAATAAGGTGGCGGCTTTTGGTCAATTAAATCCCGCTAATCACATTGATTTACTGTTTACAGCAAAAGACTACTCTCGACAGGGATATGCTACAGCCATTTACCAACAATTAGAAGATGAAGCGTTAAAGCAAGGGGTTAGTTGTCTCTATACTGAAGCTAGCATAATTTCTAAGTATTTCTTTATCAAACAGGGATTTACTATCATTGAACCGGAGACTGTATTGCTTAGGGGGGTAGGGTTTGAACGGTTTAGGATGGAAAAGGTCATGTAAGCAGTCAGCAGTCAGCGGTCAGCGGTCAGCGGTCAGTAGTCAGCGGTCAGCTTATTTTATTCAAAAGCTGTTCGGTGTAGCTTGCCCATAGCCCATTAGTTGATAGCTGAAAGCACCTCAAGTAGCGTGCGCGTAGCGCATAAGCTGATAGCTTAGGCTTTCCGATTGCTAAAATAGTAGACAAATTTGTTGTTTTGTTGAACAGTAGCGATCGCAAAATTACAAAGTATGCGATCGCTTATTTTTCTCCTCTACCCACCCTTGCCACACTTATAGTGCTTACCACCTGTTAGGGGCTTTCAACCTAGTGGTGCGTTACGGGTACGCACTAAATTCTTCATTCTTCATTCTTCATTCTTCATTCTAAATTCTTCATTCTAAATTCTTCATTCTAAATTCTTCATTCTAAATTCTTCATTCTTCATTCTAAATTCTTCATTCTTCATTCTTCATTCTAAATTCTAAATTCTTAATTCTTCATTCTTACAATTCCTCCAACAAAACATCTGGCAGACTACCAAGCATTTCATCCCAAGTATTGCCAGCCTGTAATGCTTCGATAACTATAGGAAGTGGTTCAGAAAAAATGTTAGGAAAGTCAGCTTCTGCGGGAAATCGAATGCTGAAAGCTAATTGCTCCTTTGGGGGATTGAACTGAGCATTAATTCCCTCACGGTTTCCTCTGGGATCAATTCGATACCAACCGAATTCAGCTAAGTAAACGGCATTCAAACCATGCAAACTGTAAGGCTCACCATCGTCATTAATACTTAATCGTTGATAACAAAAGCCTGCTGGAATTCCATTGGCTCGTAAGAGGGCAGCTAGCAAATGGCTTTTTGCATAACAATAACCGGTTTTATACTTAAGTACATCCGAGGCACGACAGGTGACAGGATTCATTTGATAGTCAACGCTATGACGAATTTGATCGCGAACCCATTCAAAACAGGCTTTTGCGATCGCATTCGATGTTTGATGCTCTAGGGCTAGTGCGGCTCGTTCTGAGTGGGAGCCTTTCGTAACGAAAGGGGTATGACTCAGGGGATTCGCGGGGAAAACCCCGAATTCATAACTATTCGTTCGGATGGCGGTGAAAACCCGACCCCATG
>NZ_JAAHIE010001152.1:0-1580 GCF_010671945.1 Moorena sp. SIO4E2 | reverse complement strand
AGATGCCTATCGTCGTACCCTCTTAACACCAAGAACTAAAACATTTTTAGAATTCCTGACTAAGCTTTCTTAGGGAAAAAGGAGCGTTGCTTAATCATTCCATGATTAAGCAACGGCGTTTTATCTGGAGATGATTGCCAGTAGGCATCTAGGAAGCTAAATCTTGAGTAAATCAGGAAACAACCCTACCATCAGGCATAACCGTACCCCATACTTCTGCATCCTTCCAGTCTACTTCAGCGAGATCCCCACCCTTGAAATTGGCAGCTCTCAAATCTGCTCCACTTAGGTTTGCTCCAGCAAGTTTCGCTCGACCTAGATTTGCCCTGTGAAGCTTGGCATCAGTCAAATTAGCTTTTTCCAATCCCGCACAACGCAACTTAGCCCCACTCAAATCAGCTCGGCTCAGGTTAGCCCCGCTTAAATCTGCTCGACTCAGATTCACACCACTAAGGTTGATACCACTCAGATTAGCTTGAACTAGGTTGATAGCACAAAAATCTCGTTCCCCTGCTGCATACCTTTCTTGGAGTTCTTTGCTATTCATGTCGCCTTACCCCGATTTTACTTTAGTTAAAGGTTTCTATTAAAGAGAGTAAAAATATTGCCCAACGTGACAAACTCAAACATTTTTTTTTCATAGCTAATAAACGCACAAAAGTGCCTGTGTACTAACAGTTTCACAGTCATCTTTGTAATTTAACTACAATTACTAGTTATTTATAGGGTGCATATCAATACCTGAAATTAGGCAAAAATCATAATAAAATTCCTACAATAATCACACTCCTCACAACCACACTCCTCACAACCACACTCCTCACAACCACACTCCTCACAACCACACTTACTTTATTGTTTAGAAAGATGAGATGGGGTGCATCTCATATTTGTAAAAAAGTTGTGTAGGGTGCGTTAGGGGGGGCTCATTTTCCGCTTCGTAGCCAGGCTTTGGATAGCCCGCCCCGTAACGCACCACCGTGTCAAACAGCAAAAATGAGATGCACCCGATGAGATGCTCCCTATCTAGAATTTTATTTTGCTCACCAATCCCGTTTATAAATAAAGTTTGCGAAGCTTATTGAGTGCTCGAAACTTTTTTTGCCGAATATTTTCTGCCGTATACCGGGGATAGCCCTTATGTTCTAAATGACTGGCAATTTCAGCACAGGAAAGCTTTTTAAAATAGAACAACTCCAAAATTTCTGAGTCTTGATCAGGAAGTTGTGTTATCTTCTCCCATACTTCCACGTTCTCTATATACTGCATAGGGTGAGTGTGACGGGCAAATGGAAGCACATTACTCTGACCAATCGAGAGTGAACTTTCCCACTGTTGGGAACTAATATCTAAAAACCTCTTATGATCACGGTGGAGTCCCCTTATGTAATTCAAGATAACTTTTCGGACCCAAGCTTTTGGATTAATAATTGGCTCTCTTAATTCACCCTTAATTATAACCAGGTAAAGTCCCTCATCAACGTCTAAATAGGACTCTAGTTTCCCGGATTCGATTAGTTTTTGGACAAGTAAAAAGACATCGTTTATAATGTCTTTATGGGTATACTTGCTATTAAGAT
>NZ_JAAHIE010001151.1:0-1581 GCF_010671945.1 Moorena sp. SIO4E2 | reverse complement strand
ATCCCACACCTAATGCGTAGCATTAGGTGTGGGATGAATTTTGCACAGGGTATTATAAAATTGCTATAATATATGTACTGATAAACAAAGCCGTTCGCGTAGCGTGGCCTACGGCCTTAAATGCTGGTTTGTCAGCCACTTACGTGCCTAAAAAATAGAACTTATTGTATTGTTCCGGTGGGTCGGGGCATCCCGTGTCGTTAATAAAGTAACCCGTGTATCCGTTCGCGCCCCGCGTCGGCGAAAGCCGATAGTGATGGCTGGAGTTGGTAAGAAGCCCACACTGTAATCTTCGATGAGCGTGTGGGAGTATGTCACTATTAGTATGATCCGTGTCCCTGCTTAAAGTAAGCATTCAGCTAACTCCCTAGGCTGAATGCTTATTGTTTAAGTGGATAGCCTCTAGCAACTAAGCTGTGAGGCTTATAGCGCTACCCGCAAGTCAGAAGTTAGAAGTCAGAAGTCAAAGGTGCGCTTTCCGTTCTCCGTAGGAGACGCGGGGCGCGTTCGGCGAATTAAATTCGCCACGGGTCGCACCTAAAAGTTAGCTATGAGTAAGTTTCGGAGTTTAGGAATGTCCTAACAGTAGCGCGTAGTGCTATATCATTTATCAACTGATATTTCATCAGCTAAGGGCTTTGACTATACTGTTAAAGATAACCCTGACTTACCACTGATGACAGAGGTGAAATCTGCCACAATTCCAGATGCTGAAAAACTCTCAAATCAGCAAGTTCAGATGTTTGATTTTGCTAAGTTTCCAGATAAATTTAGAACTCTTCCTAGTTTAACCTTGCCAGGGTCTGAGCTAATTACGACTGAGGAGATTCCAAAGTCAGAAGAGAAGAGAGCTTCTGCCAATTCTAATCTCCAAGGAAACGCTATCCTGATCGGCTTAGCTTCTCCTCTCAAAAAAAGCACTGCTTCACCACAGACATGGCAACCACTAAAAGTACCAACGATTGCAAGGCGTAGCCGTCGCCGAGTGCGATGGAGTGTAAGGGGGATAGCTTCCTGGTATGGTTCAGGTTTCCATGGCAGGCGCACTGCTAGTGGCGAAAGATTCAATCAATACGCTCTGACTGCTGCTCATCGTACTTTGCGGTTTGGCACTAGAGTCAAAGTGACTAATCTCAGAAATGGTCGCTCTGTCATTGTGCGGATTAATGACCGTGGACCTTATGTCAGGGGTAGGATTATTGACTTGTCCAGAGGAGCTGCCAGAATAATTGGACTGGTAAGGTCTGGCACTGGGTCTGTGCGTATAGAAATTCTTTATTAAATTAATTAGTTATTAGCCAATAGAAATCTCCAGGAATTACTTGGCAACTCCTGGAGATTTCTATTTATATAGGACTATGTTGCTAACATCAATAGGGATCTAAACTCTAGAGTCTTATGCACCTGTTTACAACAACTGCTGGATTACACTGCTACTTAGAACGTCAAGGTCATGGCAAGGAAGTGGGTCTAGTAACCACTATGGGAGCCTTGCACAGCGGTCACTTAAGCTTAATTGAGCGGGCAAGACGAGAAAATTCTCTGGTGATTGTTAGTATTTTTGTTAATCCTCTTCAGTTT
>NZ_JAAHIE010001150.1:0-1581 GCF_010671945.1 Moorena sp. SIO4E2 | reverse complement strand
GAAAGCTTCTTTGTTGTGCCTGATTTTTTCTTGCGCTTAGACATCGTTGGCTATTCTTGGCCTTTTTGTCTATTATACCCCAAAAAATCCCGTTTTATCCCGCTTTTTGACTACTTAATTGCAAGGCATTTGCCCAACCTCTCCTTGCTAGTAGGTGCAGAGGTATGGATTGGCTGTAAGACTTGGGGTTTTATCTTAATTAGGCACAATGGCTCCATAATCTATCTGCAGCCAGATAATATATTGGTAAAAATAAGGTTAATTGATGATTAAGTCAATATTCTGATTGACAGATGCGTGTTACTGCTTGTATATCTTGACTTGTAACCTCAGTTACCAAGTTTTCTTACTTTATGCTTGCTCTCGACATACCCCACAGTCCTTCCGGTTCAGAACTGACCAAGGCTAAACAAGTCTTAGTGGTGGAAGACGAAGAACTAATCCGAGAAATGATCGTCCTAGCCCTGCAAGAAGAAGGTTACGAGGTTTTAACTGCTTCGGACGGCGCTACAGCTTTGACTATGCTTCAGGATAGCGATCACACTGGTTACTCTGTGGATTTGCTCATATTAGACCTAATGCTACCTCAGGTGAATGGTTTAGATCTGTGTCGGTTGCTACGTTATCGAGGAAATCCCATTCCGATCATGATTCTTAGTGCCAAAGCTAGTGAAACAGATCGGGTTTTAGGTTTGGAAGTTGGTGCAGACGACTACCTCACTAAACCGTTCAGTATGCGGGAGTTGATTGCTCGTTGCCGAGCCTTAATTCGTCGCCAACACTTGAATGGTATCACTCCAACACCCGTCCAGCAATTCCGAGAGATCAAGCTGTACCCCCAAGAGTGTCGGGTGACGGTTCGGGGAGAAGACGTTAATTTATCTCCCAAGGAGTTTCGACTTTTGGAGTTATTTATTAATAATCCCCGCCGAGTTTGGTCTCGGGACCAATTAATTGATCAAGTATGGGGAATGGATTTTGTGGGAGATACTAAAACAGTGGATGTTCATATTCGCTGGTTACGGGAAAAATTAGAAGAAGACCCCAGTAAACCAGAATACCTGATCACTGTAAGGGGTTTTGGTTATCGCTTTGGATAAATAATGAAGGATAGAGAAAGAATAGATAAAGGATAGATAAAGAATAGATAAAGGATAGATAAAGGACAGATAAAAAATCAAGAATCAAGGATAAATAATCAATGAAATATGAAGGAAAGATAAAGGATAAAGTATTATAAAGTACGAAGTCCTTTATACTTCATATTGTAAGCATTCAGCCGTTGGCCTTTGGCCACGCTACTTGAGGTGCCGTCAGCTGTCAGCCGTCAGCTGTCAGCCGTCAGCTTAAAATAAACCTATGCAGACCTATGGCCACGCTAAGCGAACGGGAGAATTTAATATTGATAGAGAAGCATGAGAATTGAAAGTATGGGTAAAAGCCCATTGCCCATAAGCTGAGAGCTGAGAGCTGAGAGCTGAGAGCTGAGAGCTGAGAGCTGAGAGCTGAGAGCTGAGAGCTGAGAGCTGAGAGCTGAGAGCTGAGAGCTGAGAGCTGAGAGCTGAGAGCTGAGAGCTGAGA
>NZ_JAAHIE010000115.1:0-16509 GCF_010671945.1 Moorena sp. SIO4E2 | reverse complement strand
TTGATTTGGCTCGCAGTAAAGCCCGCCCCCATAGTCTCTACAGCAAATTTCCCCTCAAGCTGACTAACTTCGTCTATCTCGACCCTGCTCAACCCGATAGCAAGCCTCAAGGGTATCTTACTGTGAAGACTCCCTTGGGCAGTGGTTCTATGCCCGACAGTGGCTTTGGTTTTAACTTCGAGTTTAATTTGGGTAGTCTGGGGGCATTGTCGGGATCGGCTCAGTTTGTGGTTAATCTGTTGATTATCTGGGAACCGAATCAGGATGGTTCCCAGGAAAAAGCCACAACTTTTGTAGGATTGAGGCTACCGGGAATTGGTGGGGATGTGCTCGGTTTTCCTCTCCAAAGTGTACTGAAGCTGTCCTTCAAGACGGTGGAATTACTGGTTGATTCCACTAGCACTTCTGGTACAGCTTACTTGTTGAAAATTAAGAAGGTTGCCCTTAAGTTTTTTGTCCTCTCATTTCCCCCCAGTGGACAAACCGAAATTGTTATCTTTGGCAATCCTGATGCCACGGATAGTAATGATGCTGTTGGCTGGTATGCGGCCTATGCCAAGTAACTACAGCTATCTGGTGGCGCGTCCGCCACCAAACCTTAATGTCCAACTATTAAAAGCAACGTCAGCTATCAGCTATCAGCTATCAGCTATCAGCTATCAGCTAATGCGCACGCTACGCGAACAGCTTTTGAATAAAATAAGCTGACCACTAACTACTGACCACTAACTACTGACCACTAACTACTGACCACTAACTACTGACCACTGATCACTGACCGCTGACCGCTGACGGCTGACGGCTGAATGCTTACAAAGCAACTAACCAATAGGTGGAATTTAATTTAGATAAACAGGAGATAATATGGCAGAGGATAAAATCCCCAATTATGAACAGATTAACAATATCCCAACCTTTATGGAGGAAGTCGATAATACCTATAGCATTACTGAAGAATTGCCCATCACCTTATCTGAAAATCATCCATTATCTGATATGTGGGCAAAAACGATTACTGTTACGGAAGGGACATCACCGGATCCTTGTTATACGGCTACTGGATCAATTAATGATGAGTTCCCCTTCAATTTTGCCCAGGATTTTCCCTTTGATATTAAAGATTTCAGTTTTCTAAGCAACCAAGATGTTGCTCCTGAACTGGCAATGAAGTTGAAGATTGATGTCTTCCAACCTATCCCGGAACCTGAAGATAGAAGGGGGATTAAAGTTACCGTATTTTCGGTACCCCAATCGGATGATTATCCCAATGGTGTTATTGTTAAAAAAGGCTTAACCTTTGTGGACGAAAATGGCAATCCTGTGGCTGATGATAATCTATCGACCACAAAGATTCCAGAAGAATCAGTGGTGCCACCGGAAGCTGAAGTTAAGCTCGATCAACTATAGCCTTTGTATCTCGGTTGTAAACACACAAATTGCTGAAAAAGGCAAGAGGCAAGAGGCAAGAGGCAAGAGGCAAGATGGGAAAGATATCCGGAGTTTTATTGCCCAATAAAAAAAATACCTCTTAGGTTTACATATCATTTATATATGATATATAATTCAAGGGTAAATGTCTAATTTATAATTGTTGTTGTAAATTGATAGTTGTTGAAACTAAATATTTTTGAATAAGGAGCAAAAAAATGTCAGAAACTAAAGTATTTTTTGGTGTTTCTCTAGAACTGGCAGGTAAGACAATTTCCCTAGAACCTAAAAATGCCATTACTGAGCTGAAAGAAAAGGGAATTGAAGTTGAACTTCCGGCAGGGGAGAGAGTCTACCTTGGTACGGTTGGTACCTCTCTTGGTAGTATTATGGGGAATCTAGGTATCGCAAGCGAAGAGGCTGATTTTATAGTGGACGAAGATAAGGCTCGCGAATCAAATGGCACACTGAAAGAAGGAGCGATCGATCCGAATTTCTTGCCCGATATAGCTGTCTTACAGGATGCTGCTAATCTCCTTCTAGAAGCAGGTTTATATGTGGATGAATTTCATGTCAGAATACCCGGTGCCGCCACAAATGGAACAGTAGCCAAAGACAAGACAGCTTACACTGTTGGACTATCAGCAGAATGGCAAGATGATGCCGGTCAATTAATAGATGGATTAGACCTCAAATTAAGGGGGATCTATTTCAAAGTTAGTAATGAAGAATAGCGATAATTTATAGCAATTCTCAGAGTGATGAGGACAAAGGTTATCCCTTTAAGGCAATAGGCAATAGGCAATAGGCAATAGGCAATAGTCAAGAGGTTTTGAAGGGAATTGGTGTCAAATAATACTGTACTCATAAATTCGAGAAAAGCTATATCAGTTATCAGCTAATGGCTGATAACTGACCACTGAACGCTAACTTTCGACAATTCCATTTTTGCCTCCTAATCTTTTCTGAATCGAGCTATGACTGCAATAGTGCAAAGAACAACCAGTGTTAGCTTTGGTATGGTCTCCGAGCTAACCGTTGCTGGTGAAACCGTCAATTTGATCCTGGAGAAAATTGAAGACCGCAACGTAACGGTTTATCAGGGCGGTATGATTGCTGGACAGCGACTTTATGTCGTGGCGCTTTTGGAAGAACTGATTCCAGAATTAGATGCACCAGACTCGATTCAGAACTTAGCCATTACCAAAATGGCGGTGGAATTGCGACCAGATAAAGGGGCATTTTCTTTTGAGGCTGCTATTGAAAATGCCTGGTCGATTACCCTCGATTCGGGGCCAACCTTATCCATCCAACAGCTTGCTCTGTCAGTGTCGTCGGTCAAATCTTCTGGCTCAACCAATGGGAGTCAACAGAATACGGCAGAATCCCTCTCCCAGCAGCGAAAGCTGTCATTTGAGGGGCTTTTTGAGTTATTTGGGGGCGAATTTGCGGTTAAGGTCGCCCATCAATTTTCCTCACAGAATGGAAACATTGCCAGTCAGTGGGCATTTTCTGCCACTGCTGAAAATATTAGTATTACCGAAGTCATCAAAGCCTTTGGATTTTCCCAAGATAAACTTGATGAGTATGGGTTGCGGGATTTAGTAGTTTCCTTGGCATTTGCGCTACAACAAACCCGCTATCAAGACAGTAGTACCCAAATCGTCGAATCCCGCTATACCTTCACCGGATCCATGGATTGGGATACTGGCATTGCCTTAGTGCCAGGGGAAGAAACCCTGCAAATCCAAGCAGCGATTGAAATTGCCAAAACCTCCAGTCAGGGATCAGGGGGAACCTCTACGACCCTAAAAGGCGCGATCGCAGGAACGGTCAAAGCCTCGATTCCCTTTTTCGATACCTTACAACTCTCGGTTATCTATACCTTTAGCCAAACCAGTAGCACCTCTAGCTCTGGTCGTTCATCCCAAGCCCTGGCAAATCGTACCGGTGAGTTAATTTTCCAACTCCAAATCAGTACCCTGTTGTTGAGCGCAGTGTACACCAATATCAATAATCGTAAACTGTTGCGGTTTAGCGTTAGTTTGGTCAGTGGAAAGAATCCCACTATTGGTGACCTGATTGCCTATATTGTCAGCGTCTATGACTCCAGCATTATTGAGTTTGAACTGGATCCACCCTGGGATGAATTTGCTAAACAAGAGATAGCGCTAGATAAGTTTAGTCTGGAGATAGACCTAACTGAGAAATCCATCACCATTTCCTACAAGGCTACCTTGAATGTCTTGATTGCTAAGGTATCCAATGTGGGGCTGTCTTACCAGTTTGGCACCAAGACATCTCAGGTCAGTACCCAACAAAATAATGCTAGAACAGCATCCAATAAAAAAATAGCGATCGCAGTAGACTTAAGTATTCCCGGACAACCCAAAAAGCGAGTTCAGTGGGACCCAGTCAATGAGAATCCCCCAGAAGTGCCCAGCACTAAAGCCCCGATCTTCGAGCTGAAGTTCCTGGCTTTGGGACAACGGGTTGCCTTCGCACCAGAAATTGTGCAACAAGCTCGTACTATTGAGCAATTCACCACGGTGATGCGCCAAACCTTGGTACCCCTTCCTCCCATTAAACGGCGGCAAAATCCCCTCACAGCTCTGCAACAGTCTTTACCCTCAGCCGTAAGTTCTGACCCCAGTCAACCGATTCAATTTTCAGGTCAGCCAATACAGTTTAGTGCAGAAAGTGGGTGGTTAATTGGTGCCCAATTTGTGATTTTGGGTTCCATTGAGATCAGTGTAATTTTCAACGACCCCTTTATCTATGGGCTGCGCATTAGCTTGTCGGGACCCCCGGTACAAAGTTTTGCTGGATTTGAATTTGAAATCCTCTATCGCCGCATTAGTGATACTGTCGGGGTCTATCGCAGTGAGCTGGTTTTACCAGACACCATGCGCTATATCGACTTTGGTGCTGTTCATATTACCCTGCCAGTGGTTGCCATTGAAATCTATACCAATGGAGACTTTGGTATCGATGTGGGCTTCCCTTGGGGTGGTGACTTTTCCAGATCTATTGCTGTTAATGTCGGCATCTTTTTAGGATTAGGGGGCTTCTATTTCAATAAACTGAGTGCAGAAACAGCCACCAGTGTTCCCGACATTGTTAGTGGCACCTTTGACCCGGTATTAGAATTTGGCATTGGCTTGCAGGTCGGGTTGGGGAAAATTATCAACAAAGGTCCTCTGCGCGCAGAATTCAGCATTACCATGCAGGGCCTTTTGCAAGGGGTGTTTGCTACCTATAATCCCACCGATACTAATGAGAAAAAGGCCACCTATTACCGAATTCAGGGTGGTGTAGCCATTGTTGGTCGCATCTATGGTGTGGTGGACTTTAAAGTGATTCAGGTTGATGTAGAAGTCCTGGTTAAAGTTGCGGTGCTGTTTGTGGTGGAGGTATACAAAGCTATTCAGGTGGCTCTGGTGGCTAAGGTTTCTGTCAAAGCATCGATCAAGGTTGGCTTTGTCCGGATCAGATTTAAGTTTAAATTGACCGTCCGGGAGCAATTTGTCCTCGGTTCAGATAGCACACCACCCTGGCAACTCGCTGCTGTATCTGGGGGAGCCATGGCTCCCCCAGATCCAGTATTTACTGCCCGTGCTCAAACCCTGCGTCCCTCTATGCAGAAAAATGCTAGGGCTAATCGCTCCTTTGCTTTTGCTAAAGCCCAGGCCACTAGTAGCACAGGGACAGTTACAAATGCCACTACTACAAATGTCACTACTGAAACATCTGGTGGACGGTCATTGCGATGGGATGATGGCACAACGGGAATTAAGCTAGACCCCTCCGACGAGAAGCTTCCCCTCGATATTTATTTTCAACCGTCCTTTACGAAGACCGAAACAGGAGTAAGTGGTATCGGGTTATTGTTTATGGAAAACTCGATTCCTCTAGACGATAGCAATAGCACTAATGCGAATAGTAAGACAGCTAATGATACGGACTTTGATAAGTTAGTTAAAGCCCTATTCAAATGGGTGATTTATGCCTATTTATCAGATAGTGAGCGTAATGCTTTAAATATCGACACAAGTGCTGTTAATGTTGATGATCAAGTCTTAACGTTGGAATTGTTAGAAGATGTTTATACCCTATTCGTTAACTACTTAGAGGAAGAACCGGCGGATGAGTTTTGGGCACCCCTGATTCGATTCTTGTCTACCAATTTTATCTTTGATATCACCGACCGCCCCATCGATGATGATACGGAAATTAGTGGTACCATTTTCCCGATGTTTCCTCAACTTGAGATGGAACTCAAGGATGGTGCTGATACTATTCTCAATACCGTTGATTTTGATAGTACGAAATATTCTCCCGATCAAATCAAGGCGATTCAAACTTATTTTCAATCCTCCAACTATAACCATAACCAGAGCACAGAAGAAGTCCTGGGACAAATACCGACCAACAATGCATCCGCCGAGTTAGCGATCGCTGAACTTTTATTTATTGACTACTTCACCTTAATTATTCGTTCTGCGGTGCAGCTTGGCATCGATCATGTCAGGGATAAACAAGAGGGGGTTGATGAAAATGGCACGATTACCCTAGGCACTTTATTAACTAATTTCAATGGTGGTGAGTCGTTCCAATCCTTAGCGGGAATGACCTCACGATTCTTGTTGCATGGATTGCGATTACCCATGCTTAAAGATAGCACTACAACCATTGATGGACAACAAGCTGCTTATCTTGCTACAGGACAACAATTTACTGTCACAGTCACGCGGACTGTTTCCGGAACAGACAGGGATAGTGAGACAGTAACCATTACCCCCAATGAAATCCGGTTATTTAAACCCGATACTTTGACCTGGATTCGACTAATTGATGATCCAAGTGAGAACAGCGATAGTGCAACCTTAACTCCTGAACTTAATTACCCTTTCCCTGATACTGGTACCTACAACACCATTACACTGATTCAGCAGCTTGATGAGGCAGAAACCAGTGGAATTTTGCCCACAACTCCTCCAACACTGCTGGAGTTTTACAATCCCACGAACCAGCAATACACTATTCGCCAAAAAATCAATGCAACTAGCAATAATCTGCTGTGGGAACTTCCTTCTGGGTTATGTGATTATCTCAAGTCTACGTCTGCTCAGAGAAGCTTAACCCTTTTCTACAATCAGCAGTCAGTTCAAGATGGGGAAACTTTAGATACTGCGGAGGGGGAAACTTTAGATACTGCGGAGATTGAAGCAGGATATACCTGGGCAACTAAATTAACCTTGGAAATCCGCCAAGTCTCGACCTCAGATGGGAGCGGATTTTTGCCGACCGTATACGCTATTGAACGGATTGAAACGGCTAGTCGGCAATTGCTGCAAGATATTCTGACCGCAAACGTAACTCCTACAACCTTGACCTTGTTGTATTTGGATGACAGTGGTGACTCTAAAGTTCTGACCCGTGATGGCAGTGCTGACGTCTTGATGCTGAAGACGAATTTATCCCTAGACTCTGGGGATAACCGTACTGTGACACTAGACTTGCCTACGACTTTCCTACCATTCCTAACACTGGTACAGGAAAGCACTGTTGTAAATAGTGAAGGCTATTACCTCAACTATAGCTATGAGCAAAAGGGCTTACCAGATTCTCTGTTTGCTGATGGGGACACGGCTCAGGTCACTCTGTTAATGACCTTTAGCAGCACTCCCGCTAGCTATCACAACTGCCTTGAGATTCCATCTGATCATTCCCAGTTTAGTACACTCAATGATGAGGTCAGCGAAATTTTTGCCACCAGTAGTGAAACCATTGATGTGTTAAGGATTCCGGCAGGAAATCTTGGTTTTAGACTGACCCGTACTGCCATTGAACCTCAAGACAATGATACTGCGACCGATGAGATTCAAAACCTCTATCAGCTTTTGAGTTATCAGCTGCCCAGTACAATTGAAGCTGAGGAGGAAACCGGGCAAGACCGTCTACCGATCGGACCGATTGAAGAGGATGAGGATGATACAACATGGGTCTATGAAAAAGTCTTGCCGGTTTATGCTTTAACTACCGCCGCCAACACAGCATCCCAAGCATTACCGGAAATTCTCAAGGATACCCTCAATCCCTATTACGGTATTGGAGATACCTTTAAGTTAGATTTTCGCTGGCAAGATATCTATGGCAATCGTTTGGGAAGCGATGGGAACTTTGCTGAAGGTATTAGCCAAAAATTAGGTTATTTCGACCCGATTTTCGGAATCAATCAATGGCCATCGGTGGGTGAAAGCTATCAGATCACCAGCAAGGATGATAAGACTGCTAATTTGATTCTGGAGTTGGTGTTAGACCAATCTAAATATATTCCCACTCCTGGAAATCTTTTCACTGAGGCACTGGATCAGATTAAAACTGACCGCGCCACCTATCAACAAATTTACTATCAGGTTCATGACTCGAACTTAACCTTTACGGTGATTACATCGGTGATTCCCAGCGGTGACCAGGAGTTGACTGATACCCAGCGTGCTGCCTTCACGGGCTTTGTGGATAATGTCTATAAGTATTTGGTCACGTTGGAATATCTCCAGGAATTTACCTATACAGTTGCTGGTAACAGTGAAGACCTGGAATCGGTTGCTAATCAATATAGGTGTGATATTGGAGATTTAGGGGATAGTAATAGTGCAGTTAGTGGTATTTTCAGCAGTGGTCAAAGTATTCAGATTCCTGTAGGTATTCGGGTTGAGTCAACCAACAGCTTAAATAAGATCGCAACCAAGCTCAACAAAGATTACGGCACTGAAAGTGACAAAGTTGAGGAAATTGTCACCGAATATGCAAAAACGGCGGATTTATTAGCGGTTGGTGGGATTATTACTTATACTGGTAATTTGGTAAACTATACCGTTCAAGATGGGGATACCTTCGAGTCGATTGCGATCGCACAACTCGCCCTAGAGGAAGACCAGCTGATCGAACCCAACCTACAAACCATTGCTCAAGGGTTAGATACCACTGAAAGCTTAACCAATGGTGTCCTGATCAAGGGTCTAGAATCATCCCACGTCAACAATTACGTTACCCTAAACGCCACCCTAGAAGAAATTGCCTATGGGGTATTGCAGCTGGAAAATGCTGACCTGGATCTGGAGTTTGACCAGATCCTGACCGACCGTATCAATGAGATTATTGCAGAGAATGAATCCACGGTATTGCTGGCAGGGGTTACGGTTTCAGCCTTGGATATCACAACCCAGGATGACGAGACTTTGGAAACTCTTCAAAATCGTCTGTCAGAAGACCAGGATCTGGTTGAGGCCATTCGTGGTCTGGAAATTTTCCCCACGGACACAACATTAACGGTCACGGTGACCAAGAAAGATGAAGCAACACCAACTCCGTTTAATGTAGAGATCAAGGTGATTACTGAAAAGAGTTGGATTGCGATCGCTGCAGCATTCCCCAATAACAATAGTTTAGAAACTACTGAAACGGTGATTACTGCCAATGCCCAACGCCAGGATTTACTGGTGGCAGGTTCGACAATAAAAATCACAATGGCCAATAGTAGCCTTGATTACACCATCCAGGCTCAGGATAGTCTATATCACATTGCCCTTAACCAGTTTGTCGCCACTAATGATGTTAGCTCTATGGATGTGCTGAAATCGGGCATTGTTGCTGAAGTGGGTGCCCTGGAGTATACCATTACTGACGCAATTCTGCCCGAACGGAAGACCCTGGCTTACCTAACTCAGCAGCTTCATCTACAAACCAACCTTCATCGCACGGTTTTGGAAACGGTACAAGCAGTGGGCAATATCAGTGATATTCTGACTGAGTCTACGATCGATAGTCAATTAGTTGTGGTTGCTGCTGCTGTCAGCGATATGAGTGGGTTATTTGGTACAGAGGATGTGATCCTGGCTGACGTGCTGTTGAACTACACTGTCACCAGTGGGGATAGCTTCGACCAAATGATTGCTATTGCTGCTGCCCATGATAGTCAAATTATTACCGATCAAACCACAGCAGGGGATATTGCTCTTCAAACTCCCACTTTAGCCTTAGAGTCCGGGGCAACTCTCTACATTCCGGATCGCTTTACCCTGGATACCTCTTCTGCACAGAACCCTGACTATCTAGCAGTGGTACAATTCACAGATCAAACCACATCCCTGAGTACCTTAACCAGTACCATGGGAACGGAAATTACCCCAGCAGCCGTAGCGGTGGCTAACCAAACCCTGGCAGGACTCTTGAGTGGCAATACTGCTATCGATGTCCGTCCGGTTTTGGCATCCCTGACTAAGATTAGTTACAACAGTGACGATACAGTAAATAGCGACTTAAAACGGTTAGCGGCTTTCATCGATAGTCAAACTATCCAGACCGGAACCGATGAAACCTTCTACACCCTCACCTCTGGATGGGCGCAAACCCTGGTTAACTTCAAAAATAATATTGTAGGCGACGCCAGTCAAACCCAGCAAAGCATTGGGAATAATATTGTAGGCGACGCCAGTCAAGCCCAGCAAAGCATTGGGGCGGTCAATGCTATTTATGAGCAACTGGAGAACTTGGAAGGGGCAAATCGCATTGCGTTACGGGCCTTACTTGATCCCAATGATAGTGAATCTTCCTTGAGTATCTTGAAAGCAACACTGCTGGATGCTGAAGGAAACCTTAAATCCCAATTCGAGCCATCAACGGTTCATACTCAACCTGAAACCTTGGATGTGCCGGATGCGATCGCTAATATCGAAACTGCCCATGGTCAACCCGATGATCAGGTATTGATCGACACCTTAAAGGACTCATTGGAGATTATTCATCGCATGTATGACTTCAGTTGTCTGAAAACAGCGGTGGATCTGTTAGAAAAGCGTACGCAACGCCCCCTAACTGTGGCAGAAGTAGCAGAGGCGCTCCAAAATGAATCGGTTCTGATTAAGGCCAATCAGAATTGGATTGTTCCCCCAGCAGTAGCTAGCACAACGGTTGATCTCACCTTCCGGGATAACAATAATAGTCTTCTGTATCCAACGGATTTACTTTTCCCGGTCACCGTACAGCTGGAAATGCGACGCAACCAGGATTTGATGCATTCCGACGATGTGTGTGAAAAGGAGATGGATTGCTATGTGTCTGAAGCTGAGGTAGTATCAGCCTATTTTGCCCCCAAAACCGTTGTGCTGACCAGCTCCTCCGATGATGAAAATGCTGAGTTTAGTGAACGCCTGGCCTCCCTTGACCCCTTTGCCAAGGCATTTGAGCAAGCACTACCTAACTTAAAGCTAGCAGTGGGGAGGGATGCTGGGAATATTGATAATGCTAATCCTCAAAACAGTGATACCCTGTGGGCAGTTCATCTGGGGGATACCGGGATTAGTTACGATATCAAAGAGGATTTCCCCTACTTCTTTTCCGCTGCGCCTTTGAGCAATACCTTAATGTCAGGGGAAGTAAACCTTTACAGCTACACCCAAGAGAATGGACTTGACCAAAGCTCAACAGAAACCGTGCGAGTGGATGCGGTAGACCTGAATGGTTTAGCCCGTAAGTATTTACGTGCTATTGAAGATATCCTGAAACCGGAAACAGCTATCCCTGCAGTGAATGATAGCACTTTAAAGGATCAGCTTAGGCGCATTTTAGATGTCAAAGCAAGTTTGGCCGATTCGATTAGTAAAAATGTGACCCATGTATTGGAGACTTCTGTGGATACAACTTCCGAAGAGTATACTACTCGCCAAACCTTAGCGGTGGAAGCACTCCAAAAGGAATTGCTGACAAATTTAGCGGATGCTTACGACATTGAAACCATTGTTCAATATAACGTGGATGTCGCGATCGCTGATCGCTATCAATGGTCTGATCAAGATATTCCTCGTTTATCTGGGCAACCAGTGATGAACGGGGCTTATTACACCAATCCTGAAAGTACACCCAACTCCACTAGTTCTGACGCAGAAAAGCAAACTCTGCTTCAATCGATAGATTTCACTTTATCTCCAGCTAAAATTTCCCTGAGCGATGCCAACAATGGTAAGTCTACGGTGACCTTTTTCTTCAATACCCAAACGCCTCAGCGTTACGAAGATATTGCGGTTAATCTGAAGTATGAGGTTAATGAGTTGGAATACAATATTAATACTACCAATTCCACCTCCTCTTGGCTCAATTTTATTCAACCTCTCAATGATGAGCCTAATCAAATTGGAGATGTTCAAATTCCCATTCCTTTGCGAGATTTTCCCCTTCCTCCTTCTCTGATTTCCCAAACAGCAATTCCTGACCCCGACAGTTTTGCTGGTGATATTCTCAGTGCTGAGGATATTCGAGACTGGAATTATGTTTTCCTCTATGAACATCCCGATGTGGCTCAAGATACCATTGAATGCCGGATTGAATACAATGGTTCCTCTAAAATAACGATTAATGATGTCTCTTTGGAGGAAGGACAAACTGCAGTTTTCACTGTTACCTTATCTCCTCCCTCTGACAAGACTGTTACTGTAGATTATCAAACCCAGGATGGTACCGCCAAAGCACCGGGAGATTACACGGCAACTAGCGGAACTTTACAATTTGATCCAGGTGAAACCACCAAAGAAATTCGGGTGACAGTCAACAGCGATGATGTTGTTGAAAATAATGAAACCTTTACCCTTGTGCTGAGTTATTCAGTTAATGCAGACATTGCGGACCCAGTGGGTGTTGGCACAATTATTGATACGACTAATACTATTGATCCACTGTTGGATACCCTGGTGCGGTTTAACAATCTATATCCAACCCTAGCCAGTGATCTCAAAGCTTTGGAAACAGGGTTAACCGATCCCAATGACAACGAAAGTACGGTTACCTCTGCCCTCAATGCCTTTGCAACTCTAGCAGAAGAGGTGGCTAGGTCATGGCAAATTTGGCAACCGATTGCGATCGCACAGGCATCTCGCCAGACAGTTCACTACAATATTGATGAAAACCTATCTGCTGACGAAGAAACCAAAACGGTTATCATCACTCCCACTAACAATATTCCCGTTGGTGATCAACAAATCTTAGATATTGAGTTACCAGGGTATGAGTTAAATGATACCAGGCAGAACGATGTAACCACTAACTCCCCCACAGTACCTTACACCACCATTGAGTATGATTTCACCAAATTGCTTGATGCAACTGGGGTAGAAACCTTTGGGGAGTCGGCATTACCAGATCGTAAGGTGACTGTGACTAATTTGGATGTGTTGGACTATCAAAATGCCTGGGGTGCTATCCGTCTCGCCCGCAATAAAAATTTGATTGATGGCAAGGAAACTAATGCTGCTTTCATCTTCCAGACTCCTGAAGTAAGGTTTAAGAACCGGATTACTCCTCTAATTGTTAATGATAAGCGTTGGGATATTGCCGACCTGGGCGATTCCAGAAGTAAAACCTTGACACAGCATCTGGAAGAGTTATTCAAAGTCTTGCTGCCAGCTGTCATTAACCGTCCTTATGATATTCGGATTAGCTGTCAGTATGCCTTTGCTTTAGCTAGCAACACTAACGAAGAGGAACTGTTAGCTTCCTTACCTGTTCTACTAACTCCTCGATTTACGGTTCAAAAGTCTGGGGATTCCACGGATATGTTAGGAGTTACTCAAGACCTGCGAAAAAATATTGTCCAGGAAATTAAGAATTGGCAGAGTCAGAAAAACCCCAATCAAAGCAGGGGACGATATCTGTTTAGTTTTAGTTTCTTTTCCAATCCAGAAAATGTGAGTAGTACCGAGAATCCTAACTTGCCTTTGTTAACGGTGGAAAACTTGAATCTTTTGCTTACAGATGTTGTTATACCAAATGATTCTGAAGAATAATGAGATATGATGGAATATAAGTTGACCCAGAAATATTCTCATGACTCTGGAATAATTAATAGCTAGCAATCGGGATCCTAGAGAGCTAAAGCGAGCTTTAGCTGTCAAAATGCGAATTCAAGGACTCAAGCACCGAGAAATCCAAGCAGTGTTGGGAGTTCAATCGAGCTATATTAGTCGTTGGGAAAAACGCTATCGAGAGGAAGGATGTTCTGGCCTGACCTTACGGCATAAAGGTAGCTCAGGTTACTTGAGTCCTTCACAATCGTTTTGCTGTCATAAACTGGATTAAACAAGAAACACAAAGAAATCTTTGGGAATTAGTTGACCATGAAGAACCACGTTTATGGATTTGTTTATCGGTCTTTGCAAAGCTATTACGACTTACGTGTATAGTGCGGGGATGAGTTGGCATCAGGGTAAAAAAGCGATGCAGCGCGGTCTTGGGGGTTTCCCCCATGAGCGACTGCATCAAGACAAAGTCCCAAGTATGATAAATCTGTGGTCGAGGAGCACAACAATCATGATTAGTGATTGGCTCGAAGAGAATCACGAAGAAATCCAAAAGGGAAAAATCCGGGTATTTTCTTTAGATGAATGTCATGTTTGTGCAGGGGATATTTGTGGTTATGGGTGGGGAGATCGTAAAGAAAGACGAGAGGTAGATAAGCGCAAATTATCGTGATTTAATGACTTACTATGGGGCATTAGACTGTGTCAGTGGAGAAGTTATACTCAGTCGTTATAAAAAAGCTAACAGTTTGTCAACAATTGATTTCATAAAACATCTGCAAAGGCGGAGTGAAGGGGCAAAAATTGTTTTAGTCTGGGATGGAGCCAGTTATCACCGTTCCCAGGAGTTTCGGGATTTTATTGCACAAGTTAATACTGATAAACAGTGGAATATTCACTGTCTACGCTTTGCTCAGGCGCGCACCATCAGAAAATCCAATTGAGAACATTTGGGGGCAGGCTAAAAAAGTATTACAACAGATGCATCAACGGTGTTGTTCGCGTAGCGTGACCAAAGGTCAATCTTTCAAGCTCACCAAGAAATTATTTGAATTGTTTATTGAATATCGGTTATTTACTATGCCTAATTTAGGAAGTTATGAAGCTTTCTCCATTATCATTTAGGAGTAGTATATTATTGAGGAATAGTCAGCATCAGCTATCAGCGGTCAGCTATCAGCTAGATGGCACAGGCTTTGGCCTTGGCCTTTTGGCCTTTTGGCCACGCTACGCGAACGGCCACGCTACGCGAATGGCCACGCTGTGCGAACGACGCTGTGACCTAACGTACCGCATAAGCTGAATGCTGAATGCTGAATGCTAAATGCTTACCTCCGTGATCCCTGCTCCCTAAAAACCCAGAACGAAAGTACCTAACTGAAGTGCAAACCGCTGTAGTCATGAGCGATATTGCTTATGCTTTTAAGGCAAGAGGAATCCCGCCTAACACCCCAGGGCTGTTTCATTGTCGGGTAGAGCTGTTGACAACAATGGTGATCGCTGTGATGTCAAATGCCAGCGGTCACTCGATTACACCGATAAACCGAGATTGCCCGATGTAAATATAGAATACAGGCAGCTTAAGAGGTTCCACTGGGGCAATCAGGATTTTGGTTACCCCCACTAAAAAAACTGAAAGTTCCGGAACCTAGCTATATCCTTAAACTCTCCTTCAAGCTCTTTAGAAGAGTCAAAAGAGATATCTAAAATATTTGTCAAACTTCCGGAATCATTTTTCAAGTATCTGTAGAGAGAAATAAGACAACCGCAGAATGTAAAGCAACGGTTGCCTTGTTTCTCTTCAATGCAAAAAAAAATAATATGTTGACTTACAGAAAAGTCCTAGCTTTCCAAATCGAAATTAAATCCGAAATCCACCGATGTGTAGACGAGATAGAAAGGATTGACAAAAAGGGCACGGAAACCGACAAGCAAATACTAGACCGGGCAACCTTAGTCAGGGAACTTAAGGTATTGAACAGAATAAAACAAAACGAGTTCTTTGATGTAGAGGAACTAAAGGTAACTAACAACCCAAGACGTCCTGGCGTAGCTTATTTAATGTGGGAGAAAGAGAGGGAACGAAGGTTGGCTAGTTGCCACTCAAGAGGTACGTCCTTGAGGGCTAAAACAGATGTTTCCTGGTACATGTCTTATGACGGGTAGCTAGAACGCCAATCAGGGAAAGCGATCCCTTTTTAATCAACTCAACTTGTCAGTATGAGCAACCTAGGAAGAATTGAACTTATTTAAAAAGAGCCTAGAATACCTTTCTAGAGAATTTTGCGGAACCACGACATTGATCCAGAACTGAAGTTACCCCGTTCATTTGTACTACTATGATAGTTAAAAGCTCTCCCCATAAGGGATATAGCGATTGAGCAAAAAAATTGTGTACCCATGTTGGTTCTTGAAGTATGTCTGCAATTGGAATATAATCCAACTATAGGCACTGGTCGCATTTTTATTTGAGAACCAAATCGCTTCTTGATGCAAAGCGCGAGTGGGGGAAACCACGCCAGTTGCTCATGGGGGAGACCCCCAAGACCGCACTGGCTCCCCAAGACCGCGCTGCATCGCTCAAACGCCCTTCAGCTAAACGTTGTGATCATTCTCAAGAAGACTGTACCCAGTAGCAATAAGTACCGACAAGCCTAGGAACGCCACAGAGCTTGGGATTGAGGTTTCGAGTAGTTCAAACTTTGGGGGAACTTCAGTTAAGAGTTTTGTTCCCCCCAGAATTGGGGGGCTAGGGGGGCGGAATCATACCCAGAATCAGCAACGCCCAATTCTCATCAGGAGTGAGCGATATTGCTTATGCTTTTAAGGCAAGAGGAATCCCCCGTAACACCCCAGGGCTGTTTCATTCTCAATTTTTCGGTTGGCTGAAGCTCCTGAGTGGGTGGGGTTTCGCCCTGAAATCCCCCAAGCCAAAAACCCTTATAACTACGTTCAAGGTCAGCCCCACAGACAAAACTAAAAGCTTTACCCTGTAAGGCTTACAGAGATTTGGAGTAGGTAATTAATTCTGTGTAGGTGCTTATATGGCACTACCCATTTAGATGTTTAACATTGTCTTGATGCAGTCCCTCATGGGGGGAACCCCCAAGACCGCGCTGCCTCGCCAAGACCGCGCTGCATAGCTCCTAAACTGCAAAACTTAGTCATAGCTGACTTCTGACTTCTGACTTCTGACTTCTGACTTCTGACTTCTGACTTGCGCGTAGCA
>NZ_JAAHIE010001149.1:0-1582 GCF_010671945.1 Moorena sp. SIO4E2 | reverse complement strand
ACAATTCCAAAAGAGGTATTAGAACGATTGTTCTCGAAGGGAGAATTAAGCATGTAGAACGGTGAATTTAGAATGGTGAATTAAGCACCTACATAAAATTAACTGCCGTTGCTGATTCTGGGTATGTTTTCGCCCCCCTAGCCCCCCAATTATTGGGGTAACAAAACTCTTAAAGTCCCCCAAAGTTGGGGGATTTAGGGGGCTTTAATAAAACCAGATAATCGCGCATTCATTCCTTAATTCAGCAACGCCCTTAATTTTTCTAATTGCTCCTTAGCAAACTTCCGCAGTTTAGGATCGGGGTCATGCTCTGCTCTATCTTGCAATAAGGATCGGGTTTGGGAATGGTTAGGATAATATTTGAGGATGGCCTCAAGGGCTATTTTTCGAGGATTGTATGTCCTTTGTCCCTTATGCTCAAAGGGGTCATTGACAGTGCGATGCTCTGAAAGAGCCGCTACGCGATCGCATAAAAATTCCCATAACCAAGGCTGGTCTTGTCCAGCTTCAGGTAACTGTTCAAATGAATATTTATAACAGCGAGCCCATTCTTCAAGTAGGGGTAAGATATATGGGTGGTCTTTCCAACCTTGAGCTAACTGTTTAATTGTTGTAGCTCGCAGCCTCGAATCAGGATCAGAGCGAGCCCATTCTTGAAGTAGGGTTATGCTATCGCGATGGTCTTGCCAACCTTGAATTAACTGTTCAATTACTTGATCTCGCAGATCTGAATCAGTATCACAGCGAGCCCATTCTTGAAGTAGGGTTATGCTATCGCGATGGTTTTGCCAACCTAGAGTTAACTGTTCCAGTACTTTAAGTCGCACCCTCGAATCAGTATCAGAGCGAGCCGATTGTTGAAGTAGGCGTAAGGCATCTCGATGGTCTTGCCAAGCTTGAGCTAACTGTTCCATTGCTGTAGCTCGCACCTCCGAATCAGTATCAGAGCGAGCCGATTGTTGAAGTAGGGCTAAGGTAGGGTGCATCTCGCTTTTGCAAAAACACTCAGGACAATAGAAAGCTAATGTCATGTTATGACAATTAGCCTTAATATAAATCTCCTCTATCTCCCGCTATTCCCTATCTCCTGACTTCCGACTCCCTTTACTATCTATAATTTTGCTAATTGCTCCTTAGCAAACTCCCGCAGTTTAGGATCAGGGTCATGCTTTGCTCTATCCCGCAATAAAGACCGGATTTGGGAATGGTTAGGATAATATTCGAGAATGGCCTGAAGGGCTATTTGTCGAGGATTGTAATTCTCGTCATCTCTCTCGTAATCTCTGTCTTTATCAGGGTCAAAGGGGTCATGGAGAGTGCGATCGCATAAAAATTGCGATCACCAAAGCTGGTCGTGCCAAGCTTGAGCTAACTGTTGAATTGCTTTACCTCGCACATCCGAATCAGTATCAGAGCGAGCGGATTCTTGAAGTATGGCTAAGGTATCTGGGTGGTCTTGTCTTCATACTCCATGCCTGTTTGCCTCGCGCCGATATTGATGGCCGATATTGATGGCCAATATTGATGTTTGATTGAAAACGTTGCCGGTGGATAAACCAGCTCAAATGGGAAACACTTCATA
>NZ_JAAHIE010001148.1:0-1584 GCF_010671945.1 Moorena sp. SIO4E2 | reverse complement strand
TAATCCCCCTTATCAAGGGGGATTTAGGGGGATCTCTTTGGACTTCATGGCATATATAATTGCTATATTATTGGCTCTCTCGATGCTAATTGGTTAAAATCTCAGAGAGTGACAAAAGAGAGATCGCTTCACAGATGAACCTTGCTGAACTTCTGACCAATCCCAACGTCCTTAAACTAATACTATTGGTATTACTAGGAATATTTACCTGTATTGTCGGACTTTTGATCAATCGCTTTGAGGAGCAAAACACTCGCCTTCGCAAAATTATAGTAATTGCTCTATGCACAATCTATGGAGTCTTAGGTGCTGTAGGAGGACATTTAGTTTTTAAACCATCAGCAGAACAGGATAACGACTGGTTCCAACAAGTCTGGTGGATTTTAGGTATTGGTTACTTATTGGCTCTACCTATAATTGGGTATTTACTCACAACTAAACTAGGTAACCAAACTCAAATCCCTAAACAGATTCCACAGGTAAATTTACAGCAATGGCGCAGGGACTTGCTACGAGCAATGGCAACTGAGGTTAACATGCGCCTTGATGACTCCCTGCACAATGACCAGTTGATTCAGTTGGTAATGGCAGACCACAGGGAGCAAGTAGGTCGTCCAAAAAAAATTACTGTGAATCCTAGCAATTCTCCTCCATTGTGGAAACGGTGGCGCAAGTTTCGTCGAGTAACTACGGAGTCTGAAGCAGGTCAAAAGGTTATTGAGGTATTTAACCAACAGGATATTGCCGGGAAACTGTTGATTCTCGGTGCGCCTGGTTCTGGAAAAACCACCATGCTGTTGGATTTGGCCAAGGATTTAATTAAATCTGCCCAGCAGCAGCCAAACCAACCTATTCCAATTATTGCTGAACTTTCTGATTGGAAAGATAACAAGCAGCCCATTGATGAATGGTTAGCAGCTAATTTAAAGTTTCGTTATAATCTTCCCGAAGCCATTACTCAAGAGTGGATTACCACCGGTCAGTTGTTACCTCTTCTGGATGGTTTGGATGAATTGGGTTTAGAGCGGCAGAAGTTATGTGTTCAGCAATTAAATCAGTTTCTCAAAGACGTTCTTCAAGTTGTGGTCTGCTGTCGTCAAGAAGAATACAAAGCTGGTGAGCAAATTCTGGAGATGCGGGGAGCAATCTGTCTGCAACCTTTGACCGATCAGCAGATAGAAAATTATTTAAAACGGTTAAACTGTCGCCACCTCTGGCCAGGAATTCAGCAAGATTCAGATGGGTTGCTAGAGTTAGCAAGAATGCCCTTACTATTGCACTTGATTCCCCTTGCTTATCCCGATGGGTTGAAGCGAGTAGGGAGACATTTTAAGGATCCTAAAGCAAAGGAAGACTATCATAACGAATGCCGTCAAAGATTATTTGAGGATTATATTGACCGTAAACTAAAGGAATACCATAACCGTCGAGGTTATTCAGAAGAGGAAACAAGGCGCTGGTTAGGCTGGCTTGCTAAACGATTGAAGGAGGGACAACAAACCGAGTTTTTGATTGAAAAAAATGCAGCCTAATATGTTGAATAATTCCAGAGACAAGGAATTGTATAAAATAAGTTTATTTATG
>NZ_JAAHIE010001147.1:0-1584 GCF_010671945.1 Moorena sp. SIO4E2 | reverse complement strand
CAGGAACTCTATGCTGACTTTGGCGTGATTAATTTTCCAGCGGGTAACACCAGTGCTCAGATGGGAGGTTGGTTCAAGAAACAAATTAATTCTGTAGCTGACCTGAAGGGATTAAAAATGCGTATCCCTGGATTAGGAGGTAAAGTGATGGAGCGCTTGGGGGTGAATGTCCAAGTATTACCTGGGGGTGACATTTTCCTTGCCCTAGACCGGGGAGCCATTGATGCTGCTGAATGGGTTGGTCCCTATGATGATGAGAAGCTGGGCTTGTACAAAGCAGCTAAGTTCTATTATTATCCCGGCTGGTGGGAACCCGGACCAACCCTAGAGGTACAGGTTAATAAAAAAGCTTGGGATAAGTTGCCTAAGGACTATCAGGAAATCTTTAAAGATGCCGCCAGGTACGCCAATATCAACATGGGGGCTAAGTATGATGCTTTGAATGGAGCGGCATTGGAACGCTTGATTAAAGCAGGTGCTAAGTTGACTCCTTACTCTCAAGACATTTTGCAGGCGGCTGAGAAAGCATCATTCGATTTATTTGAGGAAGATGCTAGCAAAGATCCCAAGTTTAAGAAGGTTTATGAACAGTGGAAGGGGTTTCGCAAGCAAATTTACAAGTGGCATGGCACAAATGAATTGAGTTTTGCTAATTTCGCCTTTTCTCGGAACTAGAGCACTATCGTAATCTTAAATTACTGAATAACTGCCAATCTTAGCTTTGATTGGGAAGCAGCCAGTTAAGCTGAACAATACTGTCGATTAGGGAATTTTTACCAAATTTTATCTATGAGGGGTGACACCCCTCGCTAAATTTGTTATATTGAGATCAGTAGATAGATGCACCCTGATGATCCAGAGAGTCTTTTTGACGGCTCTCTTATTTTTTTTTTTTGGGAAAATTGATACGTGAACATATAGCACTACCCATTTAGATTAGGACATTCCTAAATTCCAAAACTTAGTCATAGCTTACTTTTGACTTCTGACTTCGAACCTTGCTGACTTGCGCGTAGCGCTATACCTAGGGTCAGCTGCTTGGAAAATTATTAAATGAGGGGTGACACCCCTCACTAAATCTGTTATATTGATATCAGTAGATAGATGCACCCTGATGACCTAGAGAGTCTTTTTGACGGCTCTCTTATTTTTTTTGGAAAAGCGATTGGTGCTTTGCCACCAAATAAAAAAGCGCTCCCTTTTTGGAGAGCGCTGATAGGGGGTACTTGTGTACTCCCCTAGGGGTGATGAGATTAAACTCTTATTAGCCGTTGATAACTGGAGCAGTCAAAGCTACAGGAGTAGCTTCAGCCGCAGCTAGGTCTAGAGGGAAGTTGTGAGCGTTACGCTCGTGCATGACCTCGAAACCTAGGTTGGCACGGTTGAGTACGTCAGCCCAGGTGTTGATCACGTGACCTTGTGAGTCAATGATGCTCTGGTTGAAGTTGAAGCCATTCAGGTTAAATGCCATGGTGCTGATGCCCAGTGCAGTAAACCAGATGCCGATTACAGGCCATGCACCCAAGAAGAAGTGCAAGGAACGGCTGTTGTTGAAGGAAGCGTATTGGAAGATTAAACGACCGA
>NZ_JAAHIE010001146.1:0-1586 GCF_010671945.1 Moorena sp. SIO4E2 | reverse complement strand
TGTCTATTTCTGTTGCTGATTTACAATATATAGTAGTGGATCACTCTAAAGAAAAAAGTAGAAAACGTTTTTTTAGCCCTTCAATGTTTCCACCTAAAAATATAAAATAACCAACCTTAATTCATTTCTGTGGTAAAAAACCTTTTCTTCAAAATTTAAACTCTTATTCATATCCATTTACCCAATTTCGCTTACAACATTACAGAAATTTGTTCTCTGTCGGAGCATTTGGCACTTTAATAGGATTGCTATTTATTTTTCATGAAGAATTTAATGTTATGAAGCCACGCTTGAGGCGGAAAGTGTTTAAGATAAATAAAATTATTGGGTAGTTACAGAAACATCTAATGTCAGTAATAGAAAAGATACCCATTTCACAAAAATCCTAAAATTATTTTACTATTAAGCAAAATCTGTGGTTTTCTATAGAGAACTCAATGTGTGAAAAAACTCTCCCAATTTCAGTTGTTATTCCTACTTGGAAACGCACAACTGTATTGCTGGTAGCACTTAAGTATATTTTGAATTGTTCACCACGTCCGGCGGAGATCCTGGTTCATATAGATGCTGGAGATCAAAAGACAGAGCAATGTCTGAGGCAAGTATTTTCTCAATCGCCAGTACATTGGTTTCAAAGTAATACAACTCAAGGACCTGGAGGTGGTAGAAATCTGCTTATTCGTAAAGCCAGTTTTCCTCTAATTGCTTGTTTTGACGATGATTCTTGGCCTCTAGACTCAAATTACTTTCAAATCGCAGCTGATTTATTTGCAGCCCATCCGGAAGCCGCTGTACTCTCTGCACAGGAAGTTAGACCTGGTATGAATTCTGTACCTACAGACAGTAAAATCGGTGAAATCGCCTGCTTCCAAAATTGTGCTTGTCTCATACGTCGTGAGGCTTTTTTGAACACTCGTGGCTACTTGCCCTTACGTTATGCCTACGGAATGGAAGAAGCTGATGTTGCCTTACAACTATTAGACTCAGGCTGGAATATACTTAATACAGCATCCCTACGAGTTTATCATGACACCGATCTGAAACACCATGGTAGCGTGCCAATCAACGCAGCTCATATTGCCAATACCGCTTTGCTTGCATATCTACGGTATCCTGCTCAAGCATGGCCATTAGGAGTTTTACAGGTTCTCAACCGAGTCAAGTATGCTGCAAGCATAGGTCGTTGGCGAGGTATTCAACAAGGTTTACTGCAAATCCCTGACATTATGTGGAAATATCGTAATGAACGTCAGACTGTAGGAATTGAAACATTGCGTTTAAGTCGTAAATTGTCTAGTAGTAAGTCACAAATAGAAACTGTCTGAACTTATTTCTTTGTAAGCCAAAAGTGTCAACACAAAAACATTGGATCTGCTGTCAAATCGGAGCAAGAGAACATTACGCAATCCCCAGATCCCTACATCAACAGGGTAATCTATCTCACCTGATTACAGACGCTTGGATTACTCCCCAATCTCCCCTCAACTATCTACCCAAAAACCTGCTCACCAGTTTACGCGATCGCTTCCACCCAGATCTTGCTCAAGCATCCACTCACGCCTTTACCAATTCCTTAATTCAGCTAG
>NZ_JAAHIE010001145.1:0-1586 GCF_010671945.1 Moorena sp. SIO4E2 | reverse complement strand
GATTACAGTGCCGTTGTGGGTACGACTGCGATTGTTGCAGTAGTGTTTATCCCTAGATCTACCGCAGTTACATTCGCCTCTGGCTTCCGCTTTTCTGGCTTGCAGTTGAACGGAACAGATAGATGACAATACCTTTGATTGAAAATCAAAGAAGGGGACATCATCTTATTGCTGGCAACTTGATGGCGCTTTCTTAGCCCAGTTATCTCAACCCTAGTCCAAACCCAGTCAGACCCGTCAAAAACTTTGATTTCGACTTGTTCGCGTAGCGGAGGCCGTAGGCCACGCTTCGCGAACGGCTTTGCGGAATCAAAACCGTGTAGTTTATAACATTGGCCTTTGTACAGGGCAGGGTAGCAGCCAGTATCAGCATTTAGCTTTGGTGGTTTAGTATCTCGCCTTTTTCGCGTCCCAGACTGCCATTCACTATAACGAGTCACATAACTGCTGACTTGCCCGGCAGCAAAGGAAATCGCAGCACGGCGATAATAACTAGGAAATTTGTAAAAAGCTTTGTTGAATTGAGAATACTTTACCTGCGGGCGTTTAGCTGTTTGGTGCATTAAACGCTCAACAGCAGGAGTTAGTTGATCTGCTGTCAAACCACCTAGCTCAGACCAGTGAGTGAAAATAATTCCGACTAAATATCGACAAGCCTGGCGATAGACCTTAATCGTCTCCCCGAACAGTATCTTTTGATCACAGGTCGGATTAAGTCGCCATTTGTCAGTTCGTATAACTTTGGTCGGCGTTTTCAACGGCAGGTACAAGATTGTTATTGCTTAGAGTCCCTAAGTCAACCCAGTGAGTACAAACCACCGTTACCAAGAAACGACACAAACGACGATATTCCTGCACAGTGTTGAGCAGATACTGCTTCTGTTCACTGGTCGGGGCAATCCGCCATTTGTCGGTTCTGATGGTTTTGGGTGCTGTTTTCTGAGGCATCCTATTGATAGTGTAGCTTATAGAGTAATAAAATGGCAAGAAGCTTAAGAGCCTTTGCTCATAGTTTTTGTAGTATTCAGATTCATATGGTGTTTGTAACAAAGTATCGACACCCTGTACTGACTGAACAGATAGAATCTGATCTCATTGAGCTGTGTCGAAGCATCTGCGCCAAAAATCGTTCCTATCTCATAGAGGCTAAAGCAGATCTGGAAATGAAAGACCATTTACACCTGCTGATCGACCTTGCCCCTGATGTGGCAGTATCGAAGATTGCCAACACCATGAAAACCGTCACCAGTCGAGAAATTAGAAAACGGTATGGGGCAGAACTAAAACCTTATTATTGGAAACCTGTTTTCTGGAAACGTGGCTATTGTGCTGTTTCAGGTGGTGGTGCTTCGTTGGAGGTGATCAAATCCTATATTCAGTCTCAGGGGAAGGACGACTAGATCCGGTGCTCGGCTAACCCCCACCTGTTCCGAGGTGGGGGAGTGCGCCTCCCATGAGGTTCAAAAACATCGATTGCGCTACGCGCACGCTGCGCGAACAGTAGCGTTGCCACAGGCCAATGGCTGATAGCTGATAGCTGATAGCTGAATGCTTACCAGATGAGTGACAGCTCCCACACTGACTCT
>NZ_JAAHIE010001144.1:0-1590 GCF_010671945.1 Moorena sp. SIO4E2 | reverse complement strand
CAAACCCCCGCCCCCTGGTAACTTTTACTACCATTGCCGAAAAATTATAAAGTTTTGTAAATAGCTGCGTAACTTCTCTGAGTGACCCAGACAAATAAATAGAACAACTTGGTACAATAAGTTGAATCTCATACCCCTTCTCTAAAATGGATACAACAAAAGATTGTCGGGTCATTGGTAATGGAGACTAGGTAAAATTACCGCTATTATCACTTATCACTTACCAATTACCAAAAGGCAGTAAAAGGGAGGAGGTCAAAGTTGCATAACAGATCAACTATGTACCATCAGAGCAAGCTTAAAGCCATGAGGGGGCTAGAGTTTTAGTACAAATGTTCTGCATAAGTGACATGCTCCCCAGTAAAACGTTGTTGCAGGCTGACAGGATAATTCATATCCAAACCAAACCAAACATTATTGTAGTCACCCTGAAAAAAATACCAGAGTTAGGCAAATGACCCAATCTATTACTATTACTAAAGACGAGATTCAAGCTTGCTTAATTAATCAGTTAGCTGAGCGCCTGGAAATGGAACCGGCTGATATTGATATTAATGATAATTTTGATAACTATAACTTAGATTAAGGCCAGGCTTTAATTTTGCTGAGACGGTTATAAAAGTTGCTTGGACGTTAATTTAATCCAGTCTTAATTTTAAACTATCCAATAGTTAAAAAAAATGCTCAGGGTTTAGTTCAATATTCATAGCTTGCTAAAAAAATGTAAGCATAAAAATTTGTAAAAAGTATCATTAAAAAATGCTGTTGAATCTAGCTATAATACTTGTTATTGATTTAGAGCCTAGAGTTACAGCAATGGGATGCTATCCAATAACGTTACTGGTGACTATTAAACACTAAAAATAAATTGACTAATCAATGTAAGCTATTAGCTATCAGCTAATGGGTGTAGGGCATATGCTTACTAAGCAATAACACTCAATCTCAAGACTATGATGTTGTCATTAAAGGGTTTTTAACATGGAACCAATTGCAATAATTGGCATCGGGTGTCGTTTTCCTGGTGCCGAAAATCCAGAGGCTTTTTGGCAACTATTATGTGATGGAGTCGATGCCATTACTGAAATCCCCAAAACCCGTTGGGATCTCGATGAGCTCTATGATTCTGACCCAGATACTCCTGGCAAAATGAACTCTCGCTACGGGGGCTTTTTGCCCCAAGTAGACCAGTTTGACCCCCACTTCTTCGGCATCTCCCCCCAAGAAGCCACTGCCATGGACCCCCAACAACGGCTATTGCTAGAGGTGGCTTGGGAAGCCCTGGAAGATGCAGGACAGGTGCGAGACCACTTGGCTGGCTCCCGAACTGGAGTATTTGTGGGAATTTCCAACAATGATTACAGCTACACTCATCCAGAGTATTCAACCAGACCCGAAGGATACGATCTCACCGGTAATGCCTTGAATATTGCTGCTGGTCGCCTTTCCTATGTATTCAATTGGGTGTGGCTCTTTTGGAAAGACGTTTGGTCAGGTTTAGAGAGGTATCGGAAGAGTAGGAGGAGCAGTAATAGAGCAACGAGCTTGAATTAGTCGTTTCATCAAAGGAAGGCCATCTTTGTACAAAGA
>NZ_JAAHIE010001143.1:0-1596 GCF_010671945.1 Moorena sp. SIO4E2 | reverse complement strand
CTCGTTTCCTGGTTCGTTGCGGTATGACTTGCCATGAAATCGGTATCCCTTACATGGATAAGCGTTATCAGAAAGCTGAGTTAGCTCTGTTAGAACAGACTTGCCACGAAATGGGTGTACCAACTCCCAAGATTATCGAGAAGCCAGACAATTTCAACCAGATTCAGCGGATTTATGACTTGAAGCCGGATTTGGTGATTACCGGTATGGCTCATGCTAATCCTTTGGAAGCACGAGGGATTAATACTAAGTGGTCCGTTGAGTTTACCTTTGCTCAAATGCACGGCTTTACTAATGCCCGAGATATTCTGGAATTGGCAACCCGTCCGTTACGTCGCAATAACAGTCTCAAGGATTTGGGTTGGGATAAGTTAGTGAAAGAAGAGGCTAAGGTGTAGCGCTTCTTAGTGGAGTAGGGAGTAGGGAGTAGGGAGTCGGGAATCGGGAATCGGGAAGAGGTTTTTTTAAGGTTAAAAATACCTTTTGATTCGGTTTAATTTCTCCTATCTTCCTATCTCCCTATTTCCCTATCTCCCCACCAATAAAACAAATTTTAGCTCGACGCCAGAAACAGCCCTGCCCTTTATTTTTAATTTTTTTTATAAAATAGGACTACATTCATAATATTCAATTGTCAGCATCAATATTCCATTATCGGAGTAGATAAAAAAATGGCAATTATTTTAGGAACCCTCAACGAAGATAATTTAGAAGGTCTCTCTGAAAACGACATCATTCAAGCTTTAGATGGAAACGATATTGTTCGAGGACGGGAAGGCAATGATCTTATCCAGGGAAATCTAGGTAATGATGTAATTTCTGGAGATCAGGGTGATGATGTAATCCAAGGAAATGAAGGGAATGATACACTCTTTGGTGGAGAAGGTGAGGATGTAATTCAAGGTGGCGCTGGGAATGACCGAATTTGGGGTGATAGTGGTAATGATGTCCTCCAAGGCGGTGCTGGGAATGATACTTTCCGAGACAGTGCCGGTGTTAATTATTTTGATGGTGGAGAAGGTCTTGATACCGTTGAATTTCAAGAGCTAATCAACTCTGGTATTAAGCTGAATCTGGTTGAAGGCACTGCTAGTTACACCGATGATCAAAGTCAGGAAGTAACACAAACTTTAATTAGTATTGAAAGAGCAGTAGGTACTAATTTTAATGACGAACTGATCGGTAACGAGGCTGACAACAGTTTCTCCGGTTTAGAGGGTGATGACAAATATGTCGGTGGCGCAGGAAATGACGTTTTCCGAGACAGTGCCGGTGTTAACTATTTTGACGGTGGAGAAGGTCTTGATACCGTTGACTTTCAAAATCTAATCAACTCTGGTATTAAGCTGAATCTGGCTGAAGGCACTGCTAGTTACACCGATGAGCAAGATCAGGAAGTAGCACAAACTTTAATTAGTATCGAAAGAGCCGTAGGTACTAATTTTAATGACGAACTCACTGGTAACGAAGTTGACAACACTTTCTTGGGTTTAGAGGGTGATGACAAATATGTCGGTGGTGCAGGAAATGATACTTTCCAAGACAGTGGCGGTGTTAACTATTTTGACGGTGGAGAAGGTCGTGATACCGTTGACT
>NZ_JAAHIE010001142.1:0-1597 GCF_010671945.1 Moorena sp. SIO4E2 | reverse complement strand
GCGTAGGGTGCGTTAGGGGCGGGCTTGCCCTGATGTTCAACCCCTAGAGCCAGTTTTGGGACAGCCGCACCGTAACGCACCACCAAGTAGAATGGGCGAATGTAGAATATTAAAATTGCCGAATCTCGTAGAGCGGAATTTTTAGCACAGAAAAATAATTAATTAACCAATAGATAAACTATAGAAATTATCTATGCCATGAGGTACAAATGGATCCCCCTAAATCCCCCGAGCGAGCAATCCCTCGCTCGGGTGACTTTGAGCTTAAGAAGCGTACTTCATAAATCCTAGAAAGGCTATAATTACCAAAATAGGAGCAATAAAAAATGAGTGCAAAGACAATTAAGTGGGATGATGTTCGCTCCCAAGTTCTGGCAAATCCAGAGGTAAAAGCCGAGTATGAAGCTCTAGAATTTGAGTTTAATCTTGCTAGTCAAGTTATTGCCCAGTCAGAAGTCAGAAGTCAGAAGTCAGAAGTCAGAACTTCCAATTCTTAATTCTAAATTCTCAATTCTCAATTCTTAATTCTCATGCTCCATCTCGGCAAAATGTTCCATTAGCATCCGATGAATAAAGATATAGCCCCCTCCTACTTTTTGTAGGAAAATGCGATCAGCGGCATAGTCCAGGAAGCGGGCATAGTTCCAAGGGATGCAATTGTTACTGTAGAGGACAAGGCGAAGGATGAAGTGTTGGATGCAGGCTTGACCACCATTCTTCAGCCCAACCATCAGCCCGATTATCAGCCCGATTATCAGCCTTTCGATCAGCCCGACCTTCAGCCCGACCATCAGCCCTCTTATCAGCCCTGTCCCCAGCCCTCCTATCAGCCCGACGATCAGCCCTCCTATCAGCCAAAACATCAGCCCTCCCATCAGACATACAGTTATAGCATTACGAGCTGATTTCCAAATTCCTTGATTTGGACTTGTTTTTATTTCAATTTCTGAACTCTCCAGCCCTTCGATCAGCCCTCCCATCAGCCCTCCCATCAGCACTACCGTCAGCCCTGCCATCAGCCCTGCCATCAGCCCTCCTTTCAGCCCGAAGTTCAGCCAAAACATCAGTCCTACCATCGACCCGACAATCAGCCCGACAATCAGTCCGACAATCCGCCCTCCCATCAGCCGGTTAATCTCCCAGTTAATCAAGATTTTTTTCCAATTAATATCAAGTCTTTCAACTGTTTTGATTTCTTCCGTTGCCTTTTTATCAAGCCCGAGCATCAGCCCTGCCATCAGCCAGACTATCAGCCAGACTATCAGCCCTGCCATCAGCCCTGCCATCAGCCCTACCATCAGCCCTGCCATCAGCCCGAACATCAACCTATAAATTCGTTTTTGCTTTCTATTTACTAACCAAGATGGCTGCATTTTTTCAATTAAAAATATCGTTTGTGATTCCTCAACCATCCTCTGAGCCAGCCAAATTAGCCAGTACTTTACTTGCGCATTCTCATATCGTTGATTAGTTTTACGACGCTTAAACATTTTCTTGATATATGCATCAAAAAGCTGCTTACGCCGTTCCTCCACTACGTCAGTTCTAGGCAAATCCTCAACTGCTACTCCCTGATAAGCTAGGGTCATAATATTGA
>NZ_JAAHIE010001141.1:0-1600 GCF_010671945.1 Moorena sp. SIO4E2 | reverse complement strand
GTCGAACACGACCAAGGAGAATATAGCGTCCTAATTGCGAATAGCATTGCTCGCTACAAACAAGGAAAACCAGTCCTATACTACACTTGGACTCCTCTGTGGCTGGCTACGGTATTAAAACCAGGTGAGGATGTGGTTTGGCTAGAAGTTGCCCAAACCAATCTACCAGAAGCCCAGAAAGGGTTGACAGAAAAACATACTTCAATCGATGGTAAAAATCTCGGATTCGCGGTGGATCAGATCCGCTTTGTGGCAAACAAAAAATTCCTAGCAACTAACCCAGCAGCCAGAGACTTGTTTGAGCGATTTAAGATGCCGATTGAGGAGCTTAATGCTGAAAGCTTACGGGCCAAAAAGGGGGAAGATAGCCCAGCAGATATCCGTCGCCATAGCCAAGAATGGATTAAAAAGAATCAAAAGTTGTTTGATAGCTGGCTTGAAGAAGCTAGAAAAGTTGGAGAAACTTCTGGAATTTGAGGTTTCCTATAATTTACGAGAACATTAATATTGTCAAGGTTGAGTAATTGGTATTTGGTAAAGGGGAATTGGTATTTGTGATTAATCCCGACCTTTTACCCTTTACCCTTTACCCTTTACCTGCAAGTATCTTGGGTCAACTACCAGACACTCACCTATCGGTTACATCCCCTTGAACGATCCGTTGCCCCATCTTCCAACTATCACAACTAATAACAGATTGCTATATTCCAAAATTATCCGGATTAACCTGATCTACCCAGTAAAAAGAAAGTGGTAGATGCACCCTGGTAAAGTCCTAGAGATAAACTCTGGGGCTTTTTTTATTTAGATACCGTATCCCACTGCTGATTATCGACTGGAACAACATCTGGCAAAGACCGACCGATCCAATACAGCCACCCTAAACCAGCAACTCCCAATGCGATCGCAACTAAACTGACCACTTGAGCAATGCGTAATGGACCGAGCATCAGACTATCCATCCGCAATGCCTCAATCCAGAAGCGACCAGTACTATAGGCGACCATATAAACTAGAGCCATCGTCCCTACCTTCAGATGGGGTTTGCGGCGTAAATCCCGAAAGAACAGAGTCATCAGTAACCCAAAGACCAATAAGTTCCACACAGACTCATACAGAAAAGTCGGATGGAAATAGTCAAAATTATTAAAGCTTAGGGGACGCTGTCCTAGTGGAATATACAATTTCCAAGGCAAATCCGTGGGAGCCCCAAAGGCTTCGGAATTAAAGAAATTACCCCAACGTCCGATGGCTTGACCTAATATCAGGGAAGGAACTACTAGATCAACTAACAGCCAGACAGACAGTTTATTGAGGCGGGCAAAAATTATTGCAGCTAAGATACCACCCAAGATAGCGCCATGAATGGCAATCCCACCATTCCAAATCGCAATAATTTGGTCTGGACGCTGGGCGTATTGTTTCCACTGAAACAAGACATAGTAAAGTCTGGCTCCAGGAATCGCAGAAATCACCAGCCAGATAGCCAAGTCGCCCAACAAATCTGGGTTAACGTTACGACTCTTGGCTAGGTATTGGGAAAGGCTAACTCCAATTAACACTGCTGAGGCAATCAATAGTCCGTACCAGCGGATTGTTA
>NZ_JAAHIE010001140.1:0-1601 GCF_010671945.1 Moorena sp. SIO4E2 | reverse complement strand
TCCTAGGAGGCGCGCCTATCGGCAAAGCCGACGCGGGGCGCGAACGGGCGCGCACCACGATATCAACAATGGTTACTGCTCGAAATTCGTCTACCCAATTAATTCTGATCGGTAGATTGGATGAGGGCTTGTTGGAGTTTCGACCTAAGGCACAGAGCGTAAAAATCCCAAAAGGCGCGTGCCTCTGAGTTGGGTAGACTAGTAGTACCTGGAAACCCAGGAGAGAATTGAGAAACTCCAGATATCTCCCCTGGGATTGAAATAGATTCACTTTGAACACCTTAAACACCTTGAGCACCTTTTTATACCGTTTTTTAAACAAAACTGATTTAAAACTTCAATTCAACACTACTAGGAGCGCTTCTTTCTAGCTTGTTTTTGAGCTTCCTCACTGTTTTTTCGATAAAGTATAACCCGATAACGAGCTATCTGGTAGCGTTGGTCATCAGGTTTTACCGTCTCCATTAGATTTGATGCCCGTTCCCACTTAGCTGCCACATCTAACCATTGAGCTGAGGTTTCGACACTTTCACCTGCTGCCGCTGCTTCTTGAGCTAGGCGCATTGCTTCAGTAAAGGGGTCCCGAGTAAAGGGGGGGTCTGGATTACTAGAAGATCCCGATGAAGAAGAATTGGCTGGGTCTTTTGCCGAATGGTCGGCTTGAGTTGGGTTTAGGGATTCGATTTCCCTCCCAAACCAATCATTCAGTAACCAACCTACTAGGATCAGGAATAAACCCAAACCTAACCCAATCACAACACCTTGCCGCAATCGACCTTTTTTACGTAGTTGACTGTAAGAAGCTGGCGGTAAGACCAGTTGCTGACTCGGTAGTTTTTTTTGGCTCAGTTGACGGGAAAATCCTGGTGTTAGAGCCAGTTGCTGGCTCGGTAGGTTTTGGCGATTGTTGAAGGTTTGAGCCAGTTGCTTGAAGAAATTTGGCCTAGTAAGGGTTATGTCTTCGTACCACAACAGCTGATTGTCTGGGTCACGGCTAATTTCTTCTAACCAGAGTAATTGTTCCTCTCGCACGATGCGGCTGTTGATCCTGACACGACGAATGTTACGCGGTGAAATTTCTTCCAGAATTTCCTGGATTTGACTGACTAGAATCGATTGTTCCAGCTGTTCCGGTTTTGCTGCTTCACACAAAACTTGCAATACGCCATCAGCCAGAATGGCTCTAGTTCTCACCCCAAAATCGGCTAATCGTTCATTCAGTGTTTGAATAATTGCCACCACGCTACCCTGGTGGGCTTGTCTAGCAATATCTTCCATGGTACCAGACATTTTTTTTAGCTATGACATTGGATTAGTGTGTTTGACTTTACTTAATATAGTTTTTCCCTTTAGAGTACCAGGATCTTCCATTAGTGCATGTATTGTTAATTTTTCTTGCCCCGTGGAGACCACTGCTAAAACCCAGGTGGATATAGTAATTATCAGAATCATGAGGTACACAGTTTTTTTTATTCCCCCTACCAGTCCCGGAAAACCATACTCGATCAACTCTCCCGGTGCGCTTACAGTCGTCGAATTAAATTCCCATGGTAGTGCGCGACCCAAGGCCGGGGAACCCGGCCTTGGGTCGCGCCTTCAGA
>NZ_JAAHIE010000114.1:0-16540 GCF_010671945.1 Moorena sp. SIO4E2 | reverse complement strand
CCTTGGCGAATTAAATTCGCCAAGGTCAAGCGCACCTAAATTTTTTCCAATTTTAATAAAAATTGGTTTAATTAGATTTTTTTTCAGTTACAATTTATCCCAAATTAGATGAGCTTACCCTGATGCATAACCAGGGTAAGCGCAAGAAAAAATGGCTCATAATGTGCATTGGCTGGATATCGGTTGAGCGTCGCTCGAAACCCCTATAATCTCGTAGAACTTTACTCGCAATAGAGTTAATTTGTTGAGAATGACGCGGGGTTTTTGTCAATAAGCCACGGCTTATTGATTCTTGCGCTTACCCTGGATGCATAACAGCTTATCTGGATTTTATCTGGATTTGATTAAGGTATATAAAGATATATGTATAAATGTTGTAGATTCTTGTGTATTAAGGTTTGGTATGAGTATAGTAATAAAGGTTTGTTTTTAGTTCGTAAAAAACAAAAGGGCATATGTTTACACCCCAACAAATAACGACGGCGGTCGCAGTTAATGCGTGCGTCGATCCCCAGAGTGCCTTTGGTAAATTCTTGGGGCTGGTGACACAGCTTCAAGTCAATCCTAATGACCTCCAGATGGAGGAGCAAGACTTTGCTGGTCTAATGGAAAAGATGATTCGGAATGCGATTTTAACTGATGGTGCAGTTAGTGAAGCCGAGCAGCCTGTCCTCGACTTTTTGGATCAGCTTCAATCCGATCCAGCAATGCAGCAAGAGATGGGAGACAATGTTAGGAGCTTAATAAGCGGGGTAAAATAAGTCCCTATTGTTAGACTCCAAATCAGGTTAGTATATTCTAGCCTAGTTCAACTCAACTGTTGTAAAATCAGTTCGATGGTCTTATTGAATTTAGCACTTAGCCAGTAATTCAATTGGACTAGAGTGATTGACTTGTCAATTTTTTTTGGGTTGAATCATCATCAATAAATTAATCATCTTAGGAGATTATCATGGCAACTTTGTTGAATGACAACTTACAAGCTGAATTAGCAGAGCGTGCAGCTAAAGATCCCGAATTCGCATCTCAACTTCGTGAAAATCCCAAAGCTACTCTCTCAGCTTTCCTAAGTCTTGAATTGCCTGAAAACCTAGAAGTATCGATTCACCAAGAATCTCGCGATGCTTTACACATTGTTTTACCAGCTCTCGAAAATCAATCTCCAGAAATACTGGAATTGACTGAGGACATTGCTGTGGCAGGATGCAGTTGGGGTGCTAACTGCAAAGGTTCTGTAGGTTAAACCATTCGGAAGCAGGTCACTTATGCAGAACAGATGAACTATGTAGTAGTAGTATTACAGCAAGCTAAAACCCATGAGGGGGCTATAGCTTTAGTACAAATGCTCTGCATAAGTGAGATGCTGCCAACCCTTCCTTCCTCTGAAAATTTAGTCATTTTTGGAGGGGGGAGGGGAGTATAGAGATTGGTGAGGTGTTTAATTAGATGCTTTCCTTGGGTCTAATTATAGACAGGCAACAGCAGCAGCAAGTTAATCCAATATCACTATTAATAACTTACTTATGCCTAGCAACACCTCCCATCGCCGTTTTCAAGCCTATAATGTTGGTCTGGCTAAGACGGGAACGAATTCAATTGCTACTTTATTCGGGCGATACCGCTCGGCTCACGAATTTATGTTTCGAGAAACAGTTGCCCAAATTGCCAGTTGGCAAGAGGGCTTAGTTTCTCAAGAGTCTTTCAAGGCATATATCCTAGAACGAGATCGTCGTGGATTTCTAGAAATGGACTCAGCTAGTTTCAACCATCATTATCTTCAGATTTTATCCAGCACTTTTCCAGAAGCAAAATTCATATTTACAATCCGCGATTGTTATTCCTGGCTCAATTCAATTTTGAACATGAGCCTGCGTTATGCCACGAATATCCCAGACTGGATGCTACGATACAGCAAATTTTTTATCGGTTACGAGATTGAGCGGGCTACGGTTGGTAATATACCAGCAACTCAACAAAAACTGCCAGAGATGGTCGAGTCACTCTTGCTGTACTGGTCAACCTACAACCAGAGGGTCTTAGATTTTCTACCTGTTGAACGCTGTTTAATCGTCAAAACCAATCAAATATCCGACACCTTAGAGACAATAGCAGACTTTATCGGTATTCCGCCGGAGTCTTTGGTGGTGTCAGATGGGCATATGAATCGAGCACCTGAAAGCCTGCAATGGTTACAGTTTTTAGATCAAGTATGGCTCGAAGAACGTTCTAATTTCCACTGTGGCACTTTAATGAAACAAATGTTTCCTAACTGGAGTCCAACCCCATGAAGGTAGATGCCCCACCTCAGACACTCAACAGTTATTTCCAAGAGTTGGAATCTCACATTGACCCGGTTTTGCTTCCCCAGGAGCTGATCACTACTATTGGGCAAGTCACCACAACCTTTCCCGATTATATCTGTAACGTTTTTGGCTTTGAATGTCGGTGTCATCAATCCCAACGGTCAGATTTTGCGCTGAATTTAACAGCACGAGGGAGCCAACTGTTAGCCGAGTTATCGTCGGCGCGAGAGGTGTGTGCAGCTTACCATCAAGACCCCAAATGGGAGCGCGTTAGTGATTTTTTGCGAGAATGGGGCGAGACAAACGAAACTCCTTTCGCTGACGCCAACTGTGTTTGGTTAGAATTCGATATTAATTCTCCCCCTTCGACTCCAGGTGCACCCGGATTGATTTTATTTGGCTACTGGTTCGATACTAACGAAAGCCAAATGATTGTCCACCGTCCCTTAAGTTGGCTTACAGGAACAGCATTGCCGATTCTGCGAGGTGAAAAACTTCCCCCAGACTTAGAAGGGAACATTTTAAGATGTATCGAAGAAGCTTCAGCCCATACAGATTACTTTCAAATCGGTGCCATGCTCTCACGAAAAGTCGATGGGGTGAGGTTGTGTCTGTTCAAGATAGAGCCAGACCAAATTCTCGATTATTTATCCACAATTGGTTGGTCTGGTTCGGGACAGCAACTACAGCAACTAGAAAAAGCGATCGCAGATTTTTCCGGTTTGGTAGATTCTCTGTGTCTCCACATCGACATTGGTTGTAAGTCAATTTACCCCCGTGTAGGCTTAGAACTGCTATACGATCACCTGTTACCCTGGAAACGACAGCCCAATCGGGAACCTCGTTGGTATCAGTTATTTGATCGCCTAGTTGAACAAGGAGTTTGTATACCACGTAAACGGGACGCACTCCTTGCTTGGTCTGGATTTACCCGACTTGAGTCAGCAGTTAATCCAGGAGTTTTACTGCGGGGCTTACAGCACATCAAGCTGGTTTGTACCCCTGATGCTCCTTTAGAGGCTAAAGCTTATTTCGGCGCAGGCTTTAATCCCTTATCGGTTCGCCCAACCCAGGAGCAAAAATGAAAGTAGTCCCAGAACAGACAGCTAAGAGTGCTGTTAAAAGTGCTATCGATCGGGCGATTGTGTTTTTGTTGCTCTCCCGAGATACTCAGGGATGGTGGAAAGACTTTTTCCTACCTGCGGGTGCGAGCGACGCTTGGGTGACAGGATATGTGGGAACCGTGCTCGCTCACAGCCAAAACTCCCACGCCTGGAAGGCAGCTGAAAAGGCTTGGACGCTTTTAGCCCAACAATGTCACGACCGAGAGGGGTGGGGATACCATGCTGGAGTTCCAGCCGATGCTGATTCAACCCTATGGGGGTTGCAACTCGCCCAAGCTCTGGGACGGGAGGGTGAGGAATCATCCCATCGCGGTCACAGGTTTCTCAGGCGACACCTAAAACCTGATGGTGGGGTAACCACCTACGAACAGGAAGCGACAATTCGCAACTATATCGGTCTACCACCGGGACTAGTGCCCTTTACAGCTTGGTGCCATTCCCATACTTGCGTCACCGCTGCTGCTGCATCCCTTGGGGAATGGCGAGAAATTGTGGCTCCCTATTTGCTTTCCCAGCAGCAAGCAGATGGAAGTTGGCATAGTTATTGGTGGTTTGAAGATGAGTATTGTACCGCCCTCGCCCTCACAGCGGTGGAGTCACAAGAGTCCATAGAGCGTGCTGTGAAATGGGGATGCCATCGCTTACTTTACTGGCTGGAAGCTTCTCAACCCTCAGAATTTGCGATCGCTTGGTGCTTGCAGATTTTGAGTCGGGATTCTACACCCTCAACTCAACAGTTGGTTGAACGGGGAGTGAAATTCTTACTCCAACGCCAACATTCTAATGGGTCTTGGCAGCCGTCAGCAAGATTGCGGGTTCCACGCCCTGACAATTTTAACCCCAAATCAGTCAAGGATTGGCAGCTTTGGACGGGAAAATTTTCCGGTTCTGTGACCTTGAAGAATGTTTTAGCAAATACCTTTAATATTTACTCATTGGATCGCCAAAGCATTTTTACCACGGCAACAGTGTTATATGCCCTACAAAGTGTCACAGCTAATGCCCAGCTCCGCCAACAGGAGGTAGGAATGTGAACCAGGGACAACCCCTCACATTGAAGCTCGATAACGTGCAACTGAGTCAGGTGCAGCTGGAGCAGTACCGCCGTGATGGACATCTTGTTGTCCCGCAAGTGCTACTACCGACTGAAGTAATTGCTGCCCGTCCAGCGTTGATGGCTACCGCCAATCGAGAGCGTGAAAAGCTTAGTAATTACGAACGCTCGGTGGGAGCAAGCGGTTCGCAATTTATCTACGACCTGCGAGAAATAGATCCGGTAGTGTGGCAGTTTATTGCCTCACCCCGACTCGCTCAAGTAGCAGCTGAATTGTTAGAAACTGATCGCATCCGTATTTTACATTACAACTGCTTTTTTAAGCCAGCAGGGGGACGGGGAACCGCCTGGCATCAAGATTACCTCTATATTCCCTTGGAGGCTGAAAAGTTAATCACTGCTTGGGTGCCGCTAGTGAATCTGACCGCCGAAATGGGGCTGTTGACTTTAGCCAGTGGCTCTCATAGGTGTAAAACAGCTGATTTGGCCACGGCTAACCAATACTCTCAAGGGGATTTGGAACAAATGCTATCCGAACAAGGCTTGCAGCTAACAACCGTTGGTAATCTGGCGGTTGGGGATGTGTCTTTTCATAGTAGTTTGACCCTCCATGGGGCACCTCCTAATCGTTCTCACCAGATGAGGGCTGTAGTAGCAGTGAGTTACTATGCCGATGAGGCTCGCATACAAGACCCCGAAGATTACCAATTGAACTCCCCAGGCACCTTGCAATCAATTGCCTATCGTCAACACTTTCTCCGGGAATATTTTCCCCATTTGAAACCAGGAGATTTGGCTCATACTAGCGATCACCCAATTGTTTATCAACGAATGAATTGAAAATCTCAAATGGCTATTCAAGTAGAGCTACCCGATTTATCTACCACTTATTCCCTGACACAGGAGCAGATACAGCAATTTAGGGAAAGTGGTCATGTTTTTCTGCCAAATGTTATTAAACGTAAAGAAATTGATGCTTACCGACCCCAGATATTAGCAGCAATACAACAGCATCAACAGGAAAATCATGCCATTGAAAAGTTGGTGCAAGGGAATCAAGAAAACTGGATTTATATTAATAATATATGGACACTGAACCCGAAGGTCAGACGCTTGATTTTGGCCCATCGCTTCGGTAAAATTGCAGCGGATTTGTTAGGGGTAGACGCAGTACGCCTGTTTCGAGATCAAACCTATTTTAAAAAACCCGGAGGCACAATTACGCCTTGGCATCAAGACGGATATTTTATGCCCTTGGACACTGATAAAATTATTACGATGTGGCTGCCCTTGGTGGATGTGACTCCAGAAATGGCACCCATGAGTTTTGCGGATGGTTCCCATCATGGAGCAAAGTATTTGGGTACTTCCACACCAGATGAAAGGAAAATTCAAGAATTTTCAGCATCCTTAGTTGAGCGTGGCTATAACCTCACCAATTACGGCAATTTTGCCCCTGGAGATGTCACCTTGCATTCCGGTTGGACGCTCCACTACGCTCCAGCTAACCATAGCAACAGTATGCGGGAGGTTTTAGTCATAGTCTACTATGCCGATGGTGCTCGCATTGCTCCTCCTCGAATCCTAGAAAAGAACACACCATTTCAAGAACAGTTCGCCGAGCGAATGCGCCAACAAACCCGAGAAAGCTGCTTTCCTGGCTTGCAACCGGGAGATTTAGCGGTGACACCAATGAATCCATTGGTTTACAGTCGTTAAAAAGGCAAAAATCTCACTATGACAAATACTATGAGAAATAGAGTGTTAGATTTTCTGCCCGACCTATCAGACGACTATCCTCTGAGCACAGAACAGGTGCAACAGTATCGAGAACGGGGTCACGTTCTGTTACCCAATCTGATTTCTCAAGCTGAAATTGATGCCTATCGCCCCCATATTGTCGAAGCCGTGGAGGAGCACCAAGACCACAATCTCTTAACCGAAAAATTAATGAATGCAGAGAGGAATAAATGGATTTATATCGATAACTTATGGAAACTTGATGCAGTTACAGGTCGCTTTATCCTTGCTTCCCGCTTTGCTAAAATTGCGGCAGAATTACTCGATGTAGATGCTGTACGTCTGTATCGCAATCAGGTAATTTTTAAGAAACCCGGAGCTGTGAGAACCCCTTGGCATCAAGATGGGATATTTTTTCCTATGGATGCAAAAAGAACAGTGACTCTGTGGCTGCACCTAGTTGATGTCACTCCGGATATGGCAATGATGATTTTTGCAGATCGAACTCACTTCGAGGGTCGTCCCCTGGGAAATACCTCACAGGACGAAGATGAAATGAGTCAATTTGCCCAGTCCCTGTTCGAGCAAGGGTATCCACTGAATGCTTGCAGATATTATGCCGCCGGAGATGCTGAATTTATCGATGGTTGGAACATGCACTGTACGACGGATAACAATAGCGATCGCACCCGAGAATCTTTAGTAGCTGTTTACTATCCCGATGGTGCTCGCATCGGTCAACCCAAGGAGCTTGCTGCTGACGCACCCATTTTAGAAAAAATGGCTGAAAATTCCCGGCGACAAACACGTATTACGTGTTTTCCTGGCTTGCAACCAGGGGATTTAGCAGTAACGCCAATGAATCCATTGGTATACAGTCGTCAACAGGATTGAGGAGGAAAAGAAGTTGCAATTTGGTCATTTAATCTATCCGCTTTCAACAAAACTATTTATAGAGGAATACTGGCAGAAACGTCCTCTGCTGGTTCGGGATCGCGATCGCGATTACTATACCTCGCTAATCAAGATGGCAGACATCGATCGCATCATATACAGTTTACAGCCAGATTGGAAGCAACTGCGTCTAATCAAACAGGGAGGTTTTTTTCCTAAGAGCTTCATGAACCCTGATGGTTCCCCTAACCTAATAAAAATCTATCAAGCTTATCAGAAGGGATATTCAGTTATTCTTTATGGTTTAGAACAGCAATTGACACCCCTATCAGCACTGGCGAGAAATTTAGAAGATTTTTTCAATCATGCTGTTCGAGTAGATGTATTTCTCACCCCATCAAATTCTCAAGCACTAGTTCCCCACTTCGATGGGGAGGATGTCTTAATTTTGCAGGTAGAGGGAACAAAGCACTGGAGAGTTTACGAACCCCTTCCTACTGATGAATTCGTCGCTAGAGAACTGGCTGACGATACTGCTCTACCTAAAGATAACCTTCCGCCTCTGGCTATGGATATTTGGTTAGAGCCAGGAGACTTATTATATTTACCTCGCGGTTGGGGACATGAAGTCTCCACGGGGACTTGTTCCTCCTTACAAATTGGCATAAGTGTATTTATTTATACCTGGAGTGATTTACTTTCTGCACTATTGAGTTCGTTACAACGGGAAAACATTGACTTTCGCCGAGCTTTGCCAGCAGGGTTCTTAAACGAGGGCAAAATTAAACCAGAACAGCTTGAGGAATTATTGCAGGTATTAGCCGAGCAAGCTAATTTAGACTCTGCGATCGAACAGTTAAAAATGCAACTCTTAGCAAGAACGCCAAATCCCCTCCCCAATGGTGATTTTCAGCGCCTCGAACGCGCTAACCTGGAAGCAGCTTTAACCAGACAAATCCAGGGTGAATAACTGTAGTCTTAAAGAAAAGCAAATGACTAACAAGGACTTAAATTTCACCAAAGCAATTGCCCCGCTTACTCCAGCTTCATTCTTTAAAGATTATTGGGAGCAGCGTCCTTTAGTTATTTCAGAAAGACCTGCCAATTACTATACCGAACTGATGACGTTGGCGGATGTAGATCGGATTCTTTATAGTTTGAAGCCAGACTGGAAAAAGCTACGTTTGATCCGACAGGGACGCCACTTTGCTCGCAATTTTATGCACCCCGACGGCACGCCAAATATTGTTCAAGTGTATCGAGCTTACGAACAAGGTTACTCCCTCAATCTTTTGGACATTCAAGAACGTTGGTTACCTTTAGCAGCACTCGCTCGTGACTGGGAAAGTTTTCTCCACCATTCAGTATCAATTAACTTGTATTTAACGCCTCAAAATTCAAGAGCATTTGAGCCGCATTTTGACGACCATGATGTCTTTATATTGCAAATTGAAGGCGAAAAAGACTGGCAAATTTGGGAACCTGTTGTTAAACTTCCCAGCAAGGAATTCACAGGAAATAAATTTTTACCTAAAGACGATCTTCCTTCACCTGCAATGGAAACCCACTTAAAAACTGGAGATCTGCTTTATTTACCTCGCGGATGGGGTCACGCTGCCTCAACTGGTGATGGCGCTTCTTTGCACTTGACAGTGGGTGTTTTTGTCTATACTTGGAGTGATTTAGTTGACAGCATTTTAGGGGTGATTAACCAACAAGACCTGAAATTTCAGAATGCTTTACCCGTCGGTTTTATGCGCGACACAGAAGTTCGAGAAACAATTAAAGAAGACTTTTATCAATCAATCAACAATTTTGTTCAGCAAGCCAAACTAGAGTTAGGAATTGAACAACTTGGCGAACGCTTAATTCGACAAATGAAAGATCCCTTACCAGGCAGATATTTTAGCAATATTGAACAACTGAGCCGAATTGATTTAAAAACTCTTGTGACCAAAAAACCCGGAACATTCTGTCAGACGACCGTTAAAAAAGATGAGATCGTTGTCAACTATCCAGGTAATCAACTCAAACTACCTAAAAGTTGGGAAAATGCTATAAAAAATATCAGTGGTAATCGTCAAATTGTGATTGAAGATTTTCCAGGAACGAACGACGAAAAATTGACCTTTGCACGTCAGATGGTTCGGAGTGGACTATTAACAATAGAGACTGAAGAGTTAACCACACCATTAGGAGGCTAGTGATGACAGACATTTGTTTAGTTTCCATGCCCTATGCCTCCCTCAATGGCCCTTCAATTGCCCTAGGACTGCTCAAAGCAGCTCTGGAAGAAGCTCAGATTGCCACAAAAGTTTTCTATCCCAATATTTGGTTCGCAGAACAAATAGGTCTTGATATTTACATCGCCCTTTTTGAAGGGAAAAATGAAGAATTAATTAACGAATGGACATTCACTAAAGCTGCCTTTCCAGGCTTTGAAGCCAATGAAGAAATCTATCCTTGCCTGCCCTTAGCAACGCGGGATATGCTCTACGAAAGACTCGATCTTAATGCTAAAGATCTAGAGCAAAAATTTCGGGAAGTTCGGGAGCAAACACCTAAATTTGTTGATCGTGTAGCTGACTCAATTTTAGAACACAACCCGCGCATTGTTAGCTGTACTTCTACATTTGGTCAGCACGTCGCGTCCCTGGCACTTCTGAGACGAATTCGAGAACTTGCACCGGATATCATTACTGTCATTGGCGGTGCGAACTGTGAAGGACCGATGGGAGTAGCAACCAAACAAGCCTTTGATTGGGTCGATTTTGTGTTTTCCGGAGAAGGGGATACCTCCTTTCATGAACTCTGCCAACAATTGTTAGCCAAAGGTCGTGAGGTGAGCGTTTCCGAACTACCTGAAGGTGTGATTTCTGCCGCCAATCAGAACACCTTTACTTCAGCACCCCGGGCATCAGTGTGGGATATGGATCGAATTCCCACTCCCGACTATGATGACTATTTTGAGGCAATTCGCAACTCGAAAATTGGCGATTACATTCACCCCGGTTTACCCGTACAAACCTCCCGGGGCTGTTGGTGGGGACAGCAGCATCACTGTACTTTTTGCGGTCTCAATGGTGCATCCATGGCATACCGCTCCAAATCCCCCGAGCGCGTGTTGGCAGAATTCAAGCATTTATCCCAGCGCTACAATACGCGAAATTTCATCGTTGTTGATAACATTCTCGATTTAAGATATCTCAAAACAGTTTTACCAACCCTTGCTCAAGCAAAACAACCATTAAAACTCTTTTTTGAAACAAAAGTTAATCTGCAACGGGAGCAAATGGCAACCCTCGCAGCCGCAGGAATTCGTCAAATCCAGCCCGGAATCGAGAGTATGCATGACGAAATCTTAAAACTGATGGATAAAGGAACGACTGCGATTTTAAACATTCAGTTTCTCAAATGGGCGCGAGAATTGGGGATTTTTGTCGGTTGGAATTTCCTGTGGGGTTCGCCTCAAGAAAAAGATGAATGGTATGTGGAAATGGCACAATGGTTGCCACAGATTTTTCACTTACAGCCCCCTGGATTCGGTCGCATTCAATATCATCGCTTTAGTCCCTATCACCAGCGAGCCCAAGAATTTGCCTTGGACTTACAACCATACTGGACCTATTCTCAGGTTTATCCATTACCCGATGAAATTTTAAACAACCTCGCTTACTATTTTGAGGATAAAAACCGCGACTCCATGGCAGAGGAACTGAAAAAGCGACCGGGGTTAAGAAAAGTGCAAGGGATGATTATACAGTGGAATTCCCTGTGGAGTCAGTTAGGTTTTAGTAATTCCAATAGCCAAAAGTTAACAACTTTAGGGATGGTAGATGATGGGGAAATGATTAAAATTCTCGACACCAGACCTGTGGCAGTTAAGGTGCTACATTTGTTGAAAGGACTTGACTGTTGGATTTATCGTTTATGCGATCGCGCCCGGAGCTATAAAAGCTTGCTCAGTGCAGTCCAAAAAGAATACCAATCTGAAATTACAGCAGAAGATATTGCAGCGGCGGTTGCTCGCCTGGGAAGGGATAAACTCTTACTAGAACTCAACGGTAAAATCATCAGTCTTGCTGTTAGGGAACCCGTTACTCCCATCCCCACCTCACCCGATGACTCCCCTGCGGGTTATGTCGATATTCAGAAGTATCAGCGAGAAGCATACAAGGAATTAGTTACCAGCCATTAATCTAGGATAAACTTGATGAGTGCCAAAAAGACTGCATTATTTGAGGCGATGAGTTCTGCCCCCTTGGAACTCAAACAACGCTTGAATATCCCAGTTCCGGAGTCGTTCTCCATCGATAACAAAACATACGATCGATTCTACAGCTACATTCAGAACTGGGGTCAAACCCTGCAATCCTGGGGATTGGGATATAACTTCATCGATGTTAATCTTCCCGGTCTTGGCAATACCGCTGACCCAAGTTCTGGTAATACAGACCTTGATGCTGCATTACTTGAAATTGTCCAGGTCATATCTGAAAACAACCGAGAAAATCAAAATAATGATAATCAACAGTGGCGCATGCGCGCGGTAGGTGGAAGGTATGATTCTTTTCACAACGTTTGGATCGACTTTAAGTTGCAGAAAGTAGGGCTGATGGATACCCACTGTTGGCTGCCGATTCTTGGCGATAAAAATCTTGACCTTACTTTCGACCCAGCTTGTCTCGAGGTGATGTACAGGGCAGCTATTCGCTCTGACAATACTGCCAAAGCATGTTACATTAAGTTACCCTCTAACCAAAATGTGGCGATTCTCGATCTTCCCAATGGCTACCCCCCCGAACTGACCACTGCCGGTGCTAAACTAGCCATTGTTTCCCCTGGCAGCAGTATGCTGGAGTTTTCTCAAGGGTTGGCAAGTCAGGGGTACTACCTGTGTGTTCCGACTGCGCCGGGGATTCTCTCGGTTGGGGGTGTGGTTGCCATTGCCGGTCACGGTAGCGGCGTACCATCGGCAGCTTCCGATTCCTTGGACATTCCCCATTATGCTTTCTCAACAGTATCTAACCAAATGGTGTGGATGGACGTAATTGCCTACAACAGCACCACAGGTAAATACGAATTAACCAGAGTGTCTCGCAACGACACCACATCCGAGCAATGGTCTGCCATGGCTTGTAGTTTGGGCAAATCATTCTCGGTACGGATGGCGTTCCTGGTATATCCGCTCGAAAAAGGAAATCTTAATGCTCGTATCCTCCAACTCAATCATTTTGTAGAAGCTGGTACACTTCTGGGAGCCGACGGCTCAGCAGAAGGGAGCTTACAGTATCTGGCACAAAACTACGGAGGCTTCGAGCCAATCCAATTCCCAACATATAGCTCAAATTTCTATGAGAGTAAGGATTTTGTCTGGACAAAAACCTGGTCTTACCACCCAACCAATAGTGATTTCACAGATGTCAAGGTATTTCACCAAGACCCAAACACCAACAAAACTGTAGCTTCCAATCTTGAGCAATCTTGGTATAGTGAAGTAAATCAGCCCTACAACTATCCTGCCACGGCAGGAATATCCTGCGTCGAATCCGTCATTATTGTTGATGGAGTGAAGATATTGCCTGCAAGCACCCCTTTACTAACAAAAGCAGCAGCGGTAACTACAGGAGCAGACAATGTCACAGGTGGGGGATATTCGGGAATTCCGGCTGGAAATGGCAAGACTGGATTTTGGTCAGACAACAATATTAACGTATACTACTTTGTGGAACCAGATACGGTGCGGGCTTACGATTGGTCCTACGGCATCTTGTGTGACATCAGTCAGATCCAAGCCGTGGTGAATACCTTCCACACTGTAAGTCTCCAACTTTTGCAAGAATTTCAAAACAAGGGAGACTACCCTCTGATGACTGCGGGCGAAATCAGGTTAGTAGGATTGGACTATGCTCCTGCTGATGGGTGGAGCTATCCTGCATTGTCAACCGCCAGTCCTGGCTTATTACCCACAGGTAATACAGCTAAGAACATGGTCTGCGTATATGTGTCATGGCTCTCGTCAGCAGTCCAGCCGACATACTGGGATTTCTGCTCCCAACTGGAAGACCTCTTGTTCTTTGGAGATAACCCAGCACTGAGTGAATACCCTTGGGCACCAGAATGGTCAAAGGCTTGGGGCTGCACCAAGGAAGGACCCTATAAGAGTGATACTAAATTGGCTCGCGTCCGAGGGAATTACGATCAGGGAGCAAACACCAATGGATTTACCAAGGTAGCAAATATCTTAAAGGATGCCGATCCTAACAATCTGTTCTATTCCCAAATGATAGGTCGGCTTTTTGATAGTCAACAAAGGCAATAGTTAATAATTAACTTGATTCCTCCTTGTGGGGGAATCAGGACTTAGGTAAAACACTATACATAGTAATTCATACCAAAATCCAGATGACAAAAGTCAATTTATGAGTAGTCGCCAAATTTTAGAGTTTGATTTTCCCTACTACAAGAATACTAAAGATCTAATCGGTAGACTCCGCCGCCAGGAAATTGATGGCGTTATTTTCCGGGGATTTATGCCAGCAGAAATCGCATTTTCTCGCGCCCGTTATTTGCTGGCAAATCCTGATATCATGCGCAATAGTTACTGTCCTTACGGTCGGATGTACGCACGAACCCTGGTGGGTGTCGGTCATCAACTCGATCGCTATTTTGATGATGCTCAGGTGTTTAAAGAGGAATGCGAACGCTTATTTGATCCTGAATACAACTTTCAATCTCATTTAGAAAACTTACTGCTTAAAATCAGCGGCGATCGCCAAGTGAAGGTTCCCCAAGGTCCATTGGGTCAGTTTTATTCCCCAGTGACAATTCGTTACGTCCAACCAGGAGGTGCGATTGCTCCTCACTGCGAAAGCTTATACTTTGAGGCGAAAAAACCAGAATTCAAGCATCTCCACCAACTTGCAGAAGAAACAACTCAGTTTAGCTTTTTTATGCCGATGGCGCTTCCTGAAGCTGGTGGAAACCTGATGCTTTATGACCTAGATTGGGAAGAATCCAACCACAACAGCAATGGTCAATCTTCTCAAGCTAATTTTCGCACGTTTTTGGCAAGTAGAGAATTACAGACAGCCCCAAATCAGGTTAATGTTGCCATCGGCGATCTGATTATCTTTGATGCCGGACGGATCTGGCATTGTGTTTCCGAAGTCCGAGGAACAAATCCCCGTTTGACCATTGGTGGGTTTATCTGTTTTTCTCAAGACGATCGCACGGTCTATTACTTTAGTTAAATTTGATGACTATTTCAGCTACAACACTCAACCATAAACTGCGATTGAACCACTTAATTGACGCGATTGACAAACAACTCGATCCGGTTTTGTTTGCCCCCGAGTCTCTGGCTGCTGTGCGATCGCTAGCAACTAAACTAGCTCCAGTCAACTACCAACTGTTTGAGTTGAGATTGTCCGATAGCGATCCATCTATCGATCTATCCGTACCCCTAACAGACGAATTGTTGAGTGATCGTTTAGATTGGTGTTCGACTTCTCCTTGGCATGAAATTTCAACCTTAAAACAAGCATGTCAAATCAACGGAGAATTTGGCGGTGCAATCGCCACTCAGGTATTTTGGGGTGAATTCGATCGCGAACATATGTTATCTACAGTTCCCATTCCGGGAATATTTTTTGACGTTTCTCAGGAGCTCATTCAACCCCAAAACCAACTAGAATTTGCCCGTGTAGTTTGTAGAGCATGGGAAATTTTACTGGGAAAAGCTTTACCAGAGTCAACACAAAATGGAATCAAAACAGCACTAGCTGAACTACCAGATGGAGTTGGCTGTACTCACTTTGGTATCATGCTTTCTAGATTGCTAGATGGAACAACTTTACCAGATTCTCTCCGATTGCATCCTGCTCGCTGGCAAATAGGTAATATAGCAAATTGGTTGAAAGCAGTTGGTGCAGGTGCAGTTGCTTCAGATGTAGAACAAGTCACTCAGGAAATACCCCATTTATTACAGCGTCCAATTGTGACCGTTGATGCGGCAACAGCTATCGGTCCTCGGGTAGGTATCGAATGTTATTCAAGTTCATTAGAAACCGTTTTTCCCTACTCAAATAAAACTACTTGGCTAGAAGAATTTACAGACTGGTTAGTGAAGCGATCGCTAGCTAGTCCTGCTAAAGTACGAGGGTTATTGGATTGGGATTTTAAGCGAAAATTCTCGATTGAACTCCCCCAAAAACTGGGTGTACCGTTCAATTATTATGCTTGTCATTTAAACTTAAGCCATCTCAAACTGGTGTTTGAACCTCGTATCGGTTTGCAAGCAAAAGCCTATTTGCTTACTAACTTTATAGAGCAAGAACAAGCTGACTTGAAGAGTAAATCTCCTGTTCTGGAATCTTTCGATCATATTTGGTAATCCCCAAATTGAATATCAGTAATTAAGTAAGCAAAATTATTTATATATTTACTATCGAGTTATATTACCTTTTGCCAATAACCTATGGCCTGTTACCTATTGCCTTTTGAATAAAATGAAACACCAATTAATAGAAAAAAAGCAGCACGACCAAAAAATTAATATCTGTAAAATTGTAGAAAAGGCGAGTTCGATTTTTGAGCGATTGCAAGGTAACTTTATTCCTGAAACTAGTCAAGACAATGAAAAAATTATCCAAAAAAATTTAGAATACTGGTGTCAAAAGATTGCGAAAGGAGATTGGCAACTCTTCAACAAGCGGTTGGAGTGGGATAATATTAAACTGAAAGAAGTTCAGCAATTTTTAGGAAATGTTAGTGTAAAAAATCAGCAAAACTTGCCAGATTGGGCAAAAATTTTAAAAGAAGTTGTTGCTCTGAACCATCAGATTTATACCTCTGATATTAAGCAAAAATTAGCCAACGGCAAAGGAAGTAAAGATAAATATCCTTTTGAAGAAATTCTCTATCCTTTTATACAAGTAGCTCGTAACAAATTAGTTGAAAAAGCAGGAATGAACTATGAAATTTTAACGGCATCAGCTGTTGCTTGCTTCGAAGTTAATTTGCTCCAAGAACTTTCTTGGTTAACAAGCAATACACTATATCTAGAATTTTCTTTATTTAGATCGCGTCAAACCTCTTCTATACAACGCCTATTGCAAGACTTAAGCCGAACGAATAGTACAAAAGTTTATGAAATGTTTGTCAGTAAAATGCTTGCTGGCGATCTAGTTTCCTTTCTTGAAGAATATGCAGTGCTATCTCGCCTAATTGGCAAGACGATATCACTCTGGGTTGAAGCAAATGCTGAATTTTTAAATCGATTAGCTTTAGATTTACCCCAAATCAAAAATACCTTTTTTGCCAATCAAGAAATCGGTAAAGTCATAGATTTAAAACTATCTCTTTCCGACCATCATAACGGCAGGAGGTCGGTAATTATATTAACGTTTAGTTCTGGCGATAAA
>NZ_JAAHIE010001139.1:0-1618 GCF_010671945.1 Moorena sp. SIO4E2 | reverse complement strand
TACTGGTCTTCCTTATCCTATACCCAAAGTCCCCATAACCTGATAATTTTGCACCTCGGTCAATTATCCGGTCCAATAACAGTTACAGCAGCTATTGTCGCCGTCAATGGTTTAATAGCTGAAAGCGGATTAATCCTTAATCAGTTTAACCTTAATCAGTTGAAAGTTAGCAGGTTTAACGTTGGCAGGTTTAACGTTGGCAGGTTGAAGGTTGGCAGGTTTAATTTTGGCAGGTTGAAGGTTGGCAGGTTGAAGGTTGGCAGGTTGAAGGTTAATCAGTTGAAGGTTGGCAGGTTTAATGTTGAAAGTGATCACAACAACCTTGGCCAAAAGGCCACGCTACGCGAACAACCTTCAACTCCTCAAAACCTTAAACCTTCAACCCCTCAAAACCTTGAACATTCAACCCCTCAAAACCTTGAACCTTCAACCCCTCAAAACCTTGAACATTCAACCCCTACAAACCTTGAACATTCAACCCCTACAAACCTTGAACATTCAACCCCTCAAAACCTTGGCCAAAAGGCCACGCTACGCGAACAACCTTCAACATTAAACCCCTACAAACCTTTAACCCTTTTAGGTATAGCAATTGGGTTATTAATCAGCTTACATCTGCTGGGATGGTTACTGTATAGCAAACCGATTGAACAATCAAAAGATTCTGCTATTAAAGTCGGTATTATTCAAGGAAACATCCCCAATGAAATCAAACTTTACTCCGCTGGCTGGCAGCGTGCTATTAAAGGTTACACTACTGGCTACCAGACATTGGCAGATCAAAAAGTAGACGCAGTGCTAACTCCTGAAACTGCCTTACCTTTTCTTTGGGAAGAACAGGTTCGCACTCGTAGTTCTTTCTACTCAGCAATATTAGATAAAGAGGTATTAGTTTGGGTAGGAGGCTATGGGCAAAGAGGGCGTAGCCTTACCAATAGTTTGTTTACTGTTACCGGTACTGGTGAAACCTTCAGCCGTTACGATAAGGTCAAATTAGTGCCCTTAGGAGAATATATTCCTTTTGAAGAATTCCTAGGACGTTTGATTGACCGACTATCCCCTCTTGATGCTCACTTAGCCGCAGGTAAAGCTGACCAGTTAGTAGAAACACCCTTTGGTCAAGCGGTGGTAGGAATTTGTTATGAGTCAGCTTTTGCCGAGCACTTCCGCTATCAAGCTGCCGCTGGTGGGCAGTTTATCCTCACTGCATCAAATAATGCCCATTACAGTAATACTATGCCTGCCCAGCACCATGCTCAAGATGTGATGCGTTCCATTGAAACAGATAGGTGGGCTGTTAGAGCAACCAATACCGGGTATTCCGGTGTTGTAGACCCCCATGGCAAAACAGTATGGCTATCGGGGATTAATACCTATGAGTTGCACGCAGATACGATTTATCGACGACAGACTCAGACTTTGTATGTGCGCTGGGGGAATTGGTTGACTCCGGTGTTATTAGGGTTAGGGGGAATTGGTTGGTTGGTGTTAGGTTGGTTTGGAGTTAGTGTTGGGTTGGAGTAGCTCACCCCTGAACCGACTAACCTACCCGACAAGGGACGCCAAAGGCGAACAACCGACTAACCCTCAACCCTAAATATCACAAAATTCCCGAACT
>NZ_JAAHIE010001138.1:0-1622 GCF_010671945.1 Moorena sp. SIO4E2 | reverse complement strand
CTATGTTCTAAACTAGCCTAAAAAATGTTTTATGTGAAATACTCCTGTGACTTGTTGCTAAAGAAAATAATTATACCAATACTGTACACATGGTATGATTAGGAAAAATAGATGAAGGAGTTACACTCTTCTTGGGTAAACTTAAATATTACTTCATCAAACTTATCCATAATGAACAAATTTATAATGATCAAATTTACTAGTAATGGTAAAAAAGCTAAGTTGGGATAAGTTCAATCAAGCAGACTCGAACACATTACTAAAAAAAACTACTCGAAGACACTATGGTCAAGATCAAGCATAATCCTAAAGAATATAGAGAAGATAAAGATAGAGGTGGTGACAGGGATGAAATTCGGCAAATACAGATATTGATGCTCTTGTGTTTATGTCTGTCCTCTGAAGGCACGCTCTACGACTTGCTGAAGATGGCATTGGCGACCCCTGGGCACCAGACATTGAATCGGGTAACTCCACCGGAAGATATTAGTATAGATGGTCTATTTGAGTGGTTGGGTAAGCTGTTTGGTGAAGCAGAAGTGACAGAAGGAGAAAGGGATTTGATTCTCTGGCAAAACGATATCAAAAATATGTGGCCAGCGATTAGTGAGCTCAGAGCAATCGAGGAGAAGCTTGGGTTTAAGATTACCATCGAAAAGAAGAGCTAAGTTGTGCACAAAGTTCACTATCAGCTAGTGATACTTTCTTAGGGTAAATGTTAGAGGGTGGGGGATTATAGCTTCCCCCACCCTCCACGTAATCCTACAAATTAAGACTACAAATTAAGACTAAACATTAAGACACAATTGAACATAATTACTGTTTTCTGAATCCACTGACTGAGTATTACCAGACCTAGCAGATAAATCATTATCCAGCCAACTCTCACTAGTGCCTAACCTCAGAGCATCACTAGCTAACCACCTCTGGAACACTTCCATGCGACCATCTTCTGGACTAACTAGCTGATAAACTCTGAACCGCTTTTTTCCTTGGCTCTGATAACGAATACACTGTAAGCCATAGCCGATTTTATCCAAGAAGCGCCTAATAATAACAATCGGAGTTGCTTTCTTAGCTAGTCCTATTCCGGTGATGGTTTTGATAGCACAACGGTTTGCTAATGCGATCGCAGCCATCTCCTGCAAGTCCTGATCAGTATTTTTGAGTTCTCGTTCCAGATTTTCTAATAGAATTGGTATCCCCAAAACTTTCATAGTACCAATCATTGCTCCTAGCACAGCACGATTGAAATCCGGTATAAATATACTCCCTTGACCTTGCTCAATTAACAGTCGCGCTACCTTAGCATCCCGTTCTGCTAGATGTTGCTGACCTAGGGTAAGAAAATAATGGAGCCGTAGCTGCTTATACCAGCCTTGGTCATCTTTGAGTACCAGTTCTGGTGTGACTGGGATGGCATAACGCTGCTTTAAATCGTACTTCCGTAGTGAGCGACGTTCCGATGGTTTTTTGACTAGGCGTTTGCTAATCGTTTGATATTGGCTATCACTGAAGTCTTGACTAGATGCGATCGCATTACACTCAGCCTGATAGTTTTGGTCTCTAACTGCAGTAATCGCTGCCATCAGAGCATTCTGTGCTCCCAACTCTTCCGCTTG
>NZ_JAAHIE010001137.1:0-1577 GCF_010671945.1 Moorena sp. SIO4E2 | reverse complement strand
GCGGGTCATCGACCAATTTTATTATATCACGAATCGGTCTCGCTATCCATCCCCACCTTTAAAGAAGCTGGGGATGGATAGCGAGTTTTGTTAAAGCCATCATCCTTCAGCTTCTGAGTTCGCCGTAGGCACGAATCATGGCTTGAGTTCCCTGTTCACCTCCTGTACCACTGTCAAGTTGTTGAACAACTTTGAAAAGACGGTCAGCTAATTCAACTCCAGCTAAATCCAGACTAGAAGACTGGACGCTTTCGAGTACAAGCCTGAGGTCTTTGACCATGTGCTTAATCATGAAACCAGGTTCAAAGTCAGACTCAGCGACTTGTTGCCCTAAGTTGGATAACGCCCATGACCCAGCAGCACCTGTGCTACAAACCTCAATAACTAAATTAGGGTCAATTCCTTGATGTTCTGCCAACTTCATTGCCTCGCATAGCGCTACCATATGGACAGAACAAAGCACCTGGTTGCACAGTTTAACGGCTTGACCGCTGCCCACCGGACCGCACAGGCGAATGGTTTTGCCAAGAATTTCCAGTAGGGGTTTACACTCCTCGAAGTCCGTCTGCTCGCCTCCAAGCATAATGGTTAGGGTACCATTTTTGGCTCCGATATCCCCACCGGAAACTGGTGCATCCAGAAAACGTAGGTTGTGCTTCTTTAGTTCCCCACTGATTTCCTGGGCTGCATTTGGTCCAATGGTGGTGAAATCCACAATTAGGGTACCGGGTTTGGCATACTCAGCCACTCCCTCAGCTCCCAGCATAACCGCTTCCACATCTGGGACATCCCCCAAGCAAGAAAAAATGATGTCAGCTGACTCGACGGCTTCCCGGATCGATGAGACTACCTTGGCTCCAGCATCAGCAGCAATCTTGACTCCTGGACGACCGGGGGTGCGATTCCAAGCCATAGTGGGGTAATTACTGGTGGAGTAATCACTACGGGCAAGATTGGCTGCCATATATCCACCCATAACGCCGAGACCAAGAAAGGTAAGATTGGTGTTCATGCTGATTCCATTAAGTCCGCTTATTTTAATATTCTTACCTGAAAGAAGACGGGAGTTTGAAAGCCCCTGTACTTTAGTCGGGGGATGAAAAACGACTCGGCGAAACGGTAGTGGTACACAATTCGTGATTTTAGCTCCCGTTACCTTGACCAGACCAACGTCTACATCACTACATCTTTACCACTACTTTTTTTTTTACACATATCTAAAGCTTGTTCAAAGGTAATTTTTGGAAAAATTTGTAGTTTTCCATCAACTGTAGCATCATAAATCTCTCTACCAGATCTATTAAAGTGAAATCGAGCCATATGATAGGCTAGTTCAGAGCCTTCTAGATCTGGCAGATGCCATTCTTTATTGCCAAAATACCCAGGAGTAAAATGGTTGGGATCATCTCCTTTTAGGAACTGTTTTTCGTTAGGATTACCTACAGCAGTAAAGTTATGATCGACTCCTATCAAGAAAATTCTCTTAAAGCCCATATAGAATGCTAGCTGCATTGCTACATAAGTTACAGTGTATCCTTCGCAAATTAACTTCGATGCATCTGTCTGAAAAATGAAAG
>NZ_JAAHIE010001136.1:0-1625 GCF_010671945.1 Moorena sp. SIO4E2 | reverse complement strand
TAAGGGATCCCCCCTAACCCCCCTTAATAAGGGGGGGACAAGAACTTCCCTGATTAAGGGGGGGACTAGAGCTTCCCTTAATCAGGGGGGAAAAGAGCAGGGAGCAGGGAAAAAATCTAATATAGAAGTAAGTAAGGGATCCCCCCTAACCCCCCTTAATAAGGGGGGGACAAGAACTTCCCTGATTAAGGGGGGGACTAGAGCTTCCCTTAATCAGGGGGGAAAAGAGCAGGGAGCAGGGAAAAAATCTAATATAGAACCAAGTCAAGGACTGTTAGTAGAGTTACGAAAAGAGGTAAGCTCTAGCTTTACCCTAGATGCTAAATTTACTGCTAATGGTAAGCCCTTAGGAATCTTAGGGGCTTCTGGTTCTGGTAAAAGTATGACGCTACGGTGTATTGCTGGTTTGGCTACACCCACTCAAGGCCGCATTGTCTTGAACGGAAGAGTTTTGTTTGATTCCAAACAGGGTATTAATCTTCCTCCTCACCAACGTCGCATTGGTTTTGTTTTTCAAAACTACGCCCTCTTTCCCCACATGAATGTTGCTGAACACATCGGGTTTGGCTTGCAGGAATTGCCCAAACCCCAAAGGAATAAACGGGTATGGAAATATATTGAATTGATGCATTTACAGGGATTGGAAAACCGCTATCCTCACGAACTTTCTGGGGGACAGCAGCAGCGGGTAGCCTTGGCAAGAGCAATGGCGATCGCACCAGAAGCGTTACTATTAGATGAGCCCCTTTCTGCCCTTGATACCTATCTACGGAATCAGATCGAAATGCTACTAACGGAAGTTTTCTCTAATTATCAAGGAGCCACTCTTTTCGTCACCCATAAATTAGAGGAAGCTTACCGGGTCTGTGGTAATCTGTTAGTACTTTCTGAAGGAAATGTTATTGGTTATGACTCTAAAGAAGCTATTTTTGAGCATCCTCCTAGCTTTAGGGTAGCACAATTAACGGAGTGTAAAAACTTTTCTCGGGTTGAGATTATTGACCACCAAAAAATTCAAGCCCTGGACTGGAACTGTAGTCTCTCAGTTGTAGAACCGATTAGGAAATCTTTGGCTTATGTTGGCATCCGTGCCCATCATCTGAGATTTCTAAAAGAGCCAAATCAAGACAATACGTTTCCCTGTTGGCTGGTGACGATGAGTGAAACCCAGCACCGAGTTACACTTTATCTGAATTTATATACTCCTTCTAGGAATCCTAAACAGTATCACCTCCAAGCTGAAGTTTTTAAGGAAAAATGGCATCAGATTAAAGCTTGGCCTGAGCCATGGTATGTGGAGTTAGATGCTTTGAGGTTGATTTTGATGGAGAGTTGAACATAATCGTTTTTCAGACTAGGCATTGCTGAATTGAAGTATGAATGCGCGATCGTCTGGTTTTGGGAAAGCCCCCCGTTGGTTCTCCAACTGTGGGGGACTTTGAGAGTTTTGTTCCCCCCAAAATTGGGGGTTAGGGGGGCGAGACTAACTAAATTTCGTCTGGGGGGGCGACATGAGAGCTAAAAAGTAGACTGTATAAGCTTCATAGCTCTCATACCTCGTAAATAATTATCGAGCTTATGACGACTTAAACGCATCAAAGCATAAACTAATTCCCAACATTTAT
>NZ_JAAHIE010001135.1:0-1628 GCF_010671945.1 Moorena sp. SIO4E2 | reverse complement strand
TTCCAATATTCCCGTCTTGATGCAGTCGCTACATAGGAGAAACCTCCTGATGAAGGCGCTGCATCGCTACTCACTAAAATCAAATACTTGTCTACTTCACCTATTTGAGAACTGCTATACTTATCTAGTGTTGTTAATCAAGAATGGAAAATTCAAAATTGTCAATGGTCAATTGGCAAAGGAATTTACGCGAATCTGTTAAGACTCTGACGCCAGCGGCTACCCAACCATAACAACCCACCGATAGCAAGTAATCCTCCAGTAGTAGAAGATTCTGGCACCTTCTCGACTTTGATACGTGCTATCTGGTAGCCATCCACTGTGAAGTCAGCTTCAGCAAACCCCGGAGTTGATAAGATTGGTCCACCTGGGATAAAACCTGGATGGAGGGTAACTACTCCGTTTTCTGGTGTACCGGTATCAGGAATACTTTGACCGAAGAAGGCAGTAGTGCTCTGCTGCTCGTCGTTAACTTCTGTACCCGCATCCAGAACTTGAGAACCAAGAATGGTAAAGTCAGCTCCAGTGAAATTACCTTCTTCATCAAAAATTTCAAAAGCCAAGGGGTTGCCATTAGCAATGAAAGCATCATTACTGGGGAGAATCATGGCCGCGTAGCTGAAGTAACGGCTAGTAGAATCTACAGTAAATGTGGCTTGGGTAATATCTCCGGAACCAATTGGACCATTTGGACCAGGAACTACCCCATCAACTGAACCGGCACCGCTAGCGAAAAACTCTTCACTAAGAACTGCTGCATTGCCATCCTCAGCAATACGCTCGAGTCCTGGTGAAGCTGGTTGATCCCGATCATAAATATCAAAGGAACCATTATGAAAACCAACCCAGACTGGAGTAAATAAGGTGCCGTTTTCCGGTGCCAGGCTTTCAATTGTTACCTTGAGGGTAGCTGCGGTTGCGCTAGATGCCATGGCTAGTGTAGAGGTTACCGTAACCATGGTGGCGATTTTGAGTGATTTAATAATTGGATGCTTCATGGTGATCGTGATCAATGAGATCAATATGGTAGATTTGCCGAAAATCTTGCTTAACTATCTATGTAGCTACATCTTCAAAACCCATTTTGCTGGCACCGAATCAAGTGGGTAATCCTAGGTTAGTAGCTTGAGTAAGATTATTGGTTTCTTGGTTTAGTTGTTGCTGATAATTTCCTGATAATTTGCTGATAATTTTGGTTCTTCCGTACCTGTTATGCTAATCTGATCGGAATGAAGTCAAATTAAAACAATCATGTACTAATAAACAAGTTTTAAAATGCTTACGGAGCTACTTCGCTACCTGGCTACATTGCTACTCCCTGCTCCGAACGCGCCCCGCGTGGCCGACGGCCTCAGTCCCTACTCCCTACTCCCATTAACCCAGGAGGATGTACCTCACCTATTTGATAACTGCTATATAGTTACTCACCACAACAGGTTACTGACCACAGTACTAAGGTCAATGGGGTAGGAAATTAACCTCTAGTTAACTTGCCACCAACGCCATAACCCTGTACAATAATTCCATGGGTTCTATCGGTTTATATAAGTAATCATCCACTACCTCCATCATCTCTTGTTGCTCTACCTTTGGCACAGTCGGAATCGTTAAAGCCAGAATTTTTACCC
>NZ_JAAHIE010001134.1:0-1629 GCF_010671945.1 Moorena sp. SIO4E2 | reverse complement strand
TTTTTTTGAGCCTCTGCTACTGCGGAAAATATCACTCGTTCCAGAATCGGTAATCCATCCCGAAACCAGGTTAATCCTCCTTCACCAATTTCAATGGCATCATCAACAATTCTAGTCACATCATCACGAGTTACCTGCCACTTTTGTTCAGTTCTAGCTTGAGCAAACAGTGCATGACATAGGACCTGAGTGAAATAGGGATGACCTGATGTTAATGCTAAGATAGCATCGATTGCCTCCGACTCGTAGGTCAAAGACCCCTTAGCTGGTTCAGTAATTAACTCTGTGGCACTTCGTTCACTGAGCAAGCCAACTTTTTGGCTAGGAGCACCTTTAAATAATCCCAGCAACTTGGGCATATCATCCAGTTGCCGTCCTATAAACGGAATAATAAATAATCGCTGATCTTGTTCGATTAGAAATTTTAAATAATGGAAAAACGTTTCAGATGAAGACTCCTTTGATGAAGCAAGCTCTGAGGTATAATAGTTACTACTCAACACATCAAATTAATCTAGCAACAACACCAGCTTTTTATACCCTAATTCTTTATAGACTTTTGGTAAAAAGCTATCTGCAAAAAGATTCGGATTGGTTTCTAATTCCGTAATGCTTGGTAGATTAATAGGGTCAGATTCTAGCTGAATTTGTTTAATAATAGCTTGTCCTAAACTGTATAGAACACGGCTAAGGGATAACTGACTTTTGTCCTGTAGATCAAACTGAACAAACACAAATTCATCTTGCCCAACAAAATTGGGAATTTGTTTAAGTACAGTGGATTTACCAATACGTCGTTGACCATGGAACAAAATTACCTGTACGCCCTGCTGGAGGTTGTCCTCAATGAATTCAAACTTGTTGCGTCTACCGAAAAATAATTCTGGTTCAGAAATGGGACGACCAACAATGTAAGGATTTCTTCTAATATAAGGATTTTTCCGAACAGTTGCACTAGTCATGTTGGCTTTCTTCCCAGTTACGTTGTAAGGATTCAGCTATCAGCATTCAGCTATCAGCATTCAGTTATCAGCTATCAGCTATCAGCTATCAGCTATCAGCCAAGACCTGTGGCCACCCTACTTGAGGTGCGAACAGCTTTTGAATAAAATAAGCTGACGGCTGACTACTGTTCGCGTAGCGTGCGCGTAGCGCATATACTTAGATGGGCTTTTCCCCAGACTTTAAATGGGTGCATCTCCTAGAAGCTATTTTAACCGGTGGTGCGTTACGGGGGGGCTGTTCCAACGCTAGCTACGAGGAGGCAAATTAGGGCGAGCCCCCCTAACGCACCCTACTCAAAATTTACTACGCAAACGAGGTTTATTTTAAGCTGACAGCTGACAGCTGACAGCTGACGGCTGAATACTTACACTCACCCAATTAAGAACTGCTATATAGTATCACCACAAGCTCAGGAGAGCAACCTTAGTTTATCCGCTAATTGCGCCTTTTGGAAGAGCAGCTGTAACTTTTCCAATCCATTCTAGGATAGATGGCACCTGGTGCAACATTTAACCTCTCTAAACCTACCCATCAGCAGGAATGATCTGTATAGCACCAGGTGAAAACCTGGTGGTTGTTGCCGACAAAGCGCGGATCATTATGTTCCGCGCGCCATTCCAATCC
>NZ_JAAHIE010001133.1:0-1638 GCF_010671945.1 Moorena sp. SIO4E2 | reverse complement strand
GATAGGTGACTGATTCTTCCATAACTTCCTCCCTTAACAATCGACGAACTAATTCTTGATCAAACCGCAAACCAGCCAGTACATCCACACAAGCTGCTAGGTTTCCCCGTAATGGTTTTTCTTCAATGTTATCCACTTGAGCAACGACTTGCTCTAACAATCCTAGGGGCTGATTACTCCTGGCTAAAGTGGCCAAGGGTAACAAAGCCCGATTGGCTAACAGCGGTAATGGGTCTTGCTCCCACAAGCGAATTACTCTATAACTATGCCAGGTGTTAGTATCCCTAAACTCATTAGTAAATACCAGATCTGAGGTCGTAGACTTTAGAAAAATCACCACCTGGTCAATCCGACATCGGTATTTCCGTTGTAGTCTGACCCAGTAGTCCAACATCCGAAATGGTAGTGGTGGCTCAGATTGGGGTAGGGTTTGAAATTCTAGGTGCAGAATTTGGTTAGTACTTTGGAGTACACTCAGAGCATCAGCTTGAATGGGTTCAGCACTTAATTCGGTTTTAATTACCTGAATATCGCGAGGTTCTTCACCCAATACCCACTGAAAAAACTCTGATGGGTATTCTTCTGCTAAGTATTTACAGATATTATCGTAAGCCAAGGCAAATTGTTCAAATTTAATACTATCTCAGACAGCGATGCAGCGCGGTCTTGGGGGTTTCCCCCATGAGCGACTGCATCAAGACAGTGTAGTGAATCCCAGTTAAAAAATTGATCGCACCTGGATCTTGTTTATGGAGTCAAGCTATGATACCCCAGCACTAATGATTTAGATAAGATCTAAAAAAGACCTGATTAGATCAGGTCTTATCAAAATCATCTTCCCACCAAAAATCCTGGTGAACACTAACAGTTCAATGTCAGCCGTGCTCCAACCAAACCGCTAAATCCGTTGCTGTCTCAAAATTCAACAACGCTTCACTCAATTCCTCCAATCGAGTAATGGATAATCCCTCAATCTGCTGTTGGAGCACAGGGTCAATTAAACCTAACTTCAGGGTTAGTAAACGCATCACAATTAATACCGCTTCCTCCTGCTTTCCGCGCTGGAGTCCCTTTTCGACTCCCTTTTGGATAATATCTTGATAGGTGACTGATTCTTCCATAACTTCCTCCCTTAACAATCGACGAACTAAATCTTGATCAAACCGTAAACCAGCCAACACATCCACACAGGCCGCTAGGTTTCCCCGTAATGGTTTTTCTTCAATTCTATCCACTTGAGCAACCACTTGCTCTAACAATCCTAGGGGCTGATTACTCCTGGCTAAAGTGGCCAAGGGTAACAAAGCCCGATTGGCTAACAGTGGTTGAGGGTCTTGTTCCCACAGACGAATTACTCGATAACGGTGCCAGGTGTTAGTATCCCTAAACTCGTTCGTGAATACCAGATCTGAGGTTGTAGACTTGAGAAAAATCACTACCTGGTCAATCGGACATCGGTATTTCCGTTGTAGTCTGACCCAATAGTCTAACATCCGAAATGGTAGTGGTGGGTCGGATTGGGGTAGGGTTTGAAATTCTAGGTGCAGAATTTGGTTAGTACTTTGGAGTACACTCAGAGCATCAGCTTGAATGGGTTCAGCACTTAATTCGGTTTTAAGTACCTGAATATCGCGAGGA
>NZ_JAAHIE010001132.1:0-1659 GCF_010671945.1 Moorena sp. SIO4E2 | reverse complement strand
CACTTCATTAACGCACTCTACAAGAGCTTTGATATCCCTGATATATTCGATTATTAATAAACGTAAATAGTTCAGGGTTTCGACATAGTGTTTCATTTTAGGATAATCAAAGTATTGTGAAAAATACCATTCAGTAAATTTAGGGATTTCTACTAGTTTTATTTTCTGTAATTCATTACTAATTTATTGGGTATTTAATGAATTATCATTAATCACTTGAAAGGCGTATCCTCTAATAGTATCGGTTAATAGTTCAATAATCCCTAATATACTAACGTCTTGATTTTCTTCCCATCGGTAAATTTTTATTCTTTCTGCCTGAGTAGCTTGATAGTCAATGAGCAATTGATTTGAGATTTGCTCAATATATCCTTTGGCTGTTATGGTATTATCAGCTTTGTTGGAAATATCTAAGTTTGGCATGATTTTTTTAAGTTTAGCCGTAAGAAATAATTTTGTTGTCTCTTTCTATAAGAAATTCAGTTCCTTTATTCCATCTCAATGCCCCATTGGGTAATTGGGTTTTTCGCGACCATTTTTTGTTAAAATTAGCGGCTTTTATGAGATACTTTAAATAATTCCCTTTAAAACCGTGTCTGTCTGCATGATCTACAATACTATTGGCTAGGCGTACCCATTCCTTAGGGTAGGGTGGGCAAATTATGAGAGAAAGGCAATTAGATCAAATATCATGTCCATTTGCCCACCCTACAAGAGCGTACGCACTGAATGCAGCGCATCGCTATTCCCTCTTCCCCTCCTGGGAGGGGTTAGGGGTGGGTTCCTCTTCCCTCTTATCTCTTCCCTGTTCCCTGTTCCCTGTTCCCTGTTCCCTAAAATCTAGAAATTGTGTACCTCACAAGTCGTAGAATTGCTATAGTTACAGTAATAACCAGGCAAATAAATCCTTAACTGTAAGATTTAGCTCACTTACAAAAGATGGTACAGGAAGTAACATATCGGGTTGATCGAATACCTCAATTTCTTGTTTAGAATGGTAAACAAACACAGTTTTTTCCTCTGGGTCAATCAACCAACCGATCTGGGTTCCATGCTTGAGGCAATGAAGAATATTTTTGGTTACTTTTGTGTGACTTTGGTCTGGAGATAAGATTTCAATAGTCCAATCTGGAGTCAGGTTAAATACATTGGCAATTTCTCCATTATCATCACAGGGAATTCGGTTCCAAAGAAATACTGAAATGTCAGGTATTATTGAGCGACCCCCAAAGGTACAACGTAATTCAGGAAAAGCGCAAGCAATTTTTTTAGCTTTTACCAAACTATTGATTGCGGGTATTAGTTCTCCTTGAAGACGACTATGTTTTCCTTGAGGCATGGGCTTCTGAATAATTTTTCCATCAAGGTACTCACTAGCAGGCTTTGTTTCCGGTAGTTTCAGAAACTCCTCCAATGTCAGTATTTTTGGTTGTGATTGTACCATTTCAGGGTTGTCTCCAATTGTGCCAGTAGGGGTAGGGTGGGCAAATTTTGAGAATTTGATCATTTCATCAGCTCTGATGCCCATTTGCCCACCCTACAAAATCAGGCGATCGGTCTTGCTTGTCACCTATTCAGCAGGTTAAGATTTTTTTGACTTGCTCTACAATTTTAACCGATAAACCAATTAACAACAGGGTAGACGGTAGTGGATTTGCT
>NZ_JAAHIE010001131.1:0-1669 GCF_010671945.1 Moorena sp. SIO4E2 | reverse complement strand
TCACTTCTGATCATGAGCGTCAAACCAATCAATTCTAGGGGCGCTTCCCTTGCGCCCGAACCCTGTGCGCTCTTAAACCTGTGGTTGGCAGCAAGTGATATAATTTCCCGTTGAATACTTACACTTTGGGGAAAGCAAGGCAGAGGGCATAAGGCAGAGGGCAGAAGGCAGAAGTAAAGGAGTAAGGTTTAATCTCAGAAAGTTTTTTATCACTAATTATCCGGACATGATATCAAACAACCCCCAACCTTAAATTATATCATCTGAGGATAATTAGCCTTAATACAAATTTTTCCCATCAGCTGAGCAACCGAGCAACCGAGCACCCCATCTGCTAGTAAAGAGATTCAGTTGCTAGTGGTGCGTTAGGGGAGCGCTCATTTTCCGCCTCGTAGCCAGGGTTAGGTTGCTGCCCGTAACGCACCACTAGCTCAAACAGCTTACCTAGATCCAAAAGAGATCAGTGTTGATCTCAGTTTTTGTTATGATTAAAATTTGTGAGTTGATAGTTGCATTGAACTCTGGCTGATCGTTTCTTGTCAGCCAGGTGCAACTTTTCTTAAACCCTCTGGTAACTATTGGGTATAAATCCCTAAAAATATGTATCCAAATATACAATAATTTCCCCGATAATTCTCCTCATCTCCCGACTCCCGGTAAGCATATGCGCTACGCGCACGCTACTTGAGGTGCCGTCAGCTGTCAGCTGTCAGCCATTGGCCTTTGGCTGATAGCTGATAGCTGATGGCTGATGGCTGACGACTCCCGATTCCCTCCTCCCGATTCCCTCCTCCCGATTCCCTCCTCCCGAATGGCAATCAAGATGGGGCAATATCTGATCAACAGGAGTCCCCCTAAACGGTTGCGCAGTCAGAATAATTGTGCCATCCTTTGCTCTGACCCAGCCTTGGGCTTCGATAATCACTTTTTTTTCTTCGGGAGGTTGAGGCTGTATCACTGAAGGTTGCTGCTGTAATTGCTGTAATGATTGTTTCCTGCTGCTGCTGGGTAAGCCAGGACGAGTTCGCCACCTCACTGTTCTGTGGGCATTAATCACCGGATCTTCTGCACTAGCTGGTAAACCGCCTTTTCCGGTAATGATAAAGGAACTCCCGCCAGCAATCCGATTATTTTCAAAGCCACAAAGGTCATTGGCCAGGATCGCTTCTGCATCTACGGGGCTTGCTGGTAATTCCGTTAAGCCTGAGGTGGGGTCTACCTGGGAGATGTTGAGGATTACATCACCGTTGAAGGATGAGCCAAGGGTGGAGGTGGCGGTGATGTCATTGTCTGGAGTTAGACGGTCTCGAAACTCTAAACCAAAGATGCCTTGGGCATTAATCTCAACACTACCTCCTGGGCCAAATTCAGCATTGGCGGTGATGTCGCTATTTCCCAGACCGACTAAGGTTTCAGTATCAATGGTGATATTGCCCCCAGTTACATTCTGGGCGTCAGTTCTAATCTTGCTTTCGTTGAGGAGTCGGATGTTACGGGAAAATAGAGTAATATTGCCTTTGTCTCCTCCTGCTGTTTCTGCTGCGATGATTCCATTGTTGTTAAGGAAGATAGAGTTGGCATTAATCTTTACCTCCCCTGCTGAATTCTCCTGTTCAAAGCTTCTAGCACTAACCGGTCCATCAGAGACAATTAACTGCCCAGTGGTAAT
>NZ_JAAHIE010001130.1:0-1671 GCF_010671945.1 Moorena sp. SIO4E2 | reverse complement strand
TCCAAGCCCAGGTATAGGTGGGCTTGGGGTATGCGAGCAACAGTTTACAGATTGGTTCAAGAATACGAGGATTCACACTGGGATTTATCAGTAGAGATAGTAATAGCTCCGGAATCTCAGGTTTTACAGTTCTCTCCTTCTCCTGTCCCATTCTTAGAAAGCAGGAGGCTAGATCTTTATGAACATGCATTGCTATGTTTTTATTTAACGAAGATAAAAGACGAAGATAAGAAAGAGAGATACTACGGTAGAGCGATCGCTTATGCCCAAAAAGCCTTGATGGTTCAGCCAGGTGACTTGATTGCTTACCTAATCCTCACCGTAATTGAAGCTCAGCAAAATAAAGAAAAATTAGAAGATATTAATGATGATATTATCGAAAAATTTAACACATTCATTAAAAACGCCAAGTTACCGTTTTCTGAAGTCTGTCAAACTGTATTGCGATATCAAATTAGTGCTAATAAATTTACTACAAATCAAATAAAAGCTATAATAGAATATGATAATGCTTATGAACATCCATTAACAAAGCTTGTTCTGAACGATGTGATAAATAACCCTCATATAGATTCTATAGATTCTGCTGAAGAGTGTGAGGAGGCACAATTATGGCTATGGAAAAACTTTGCCCTGACGGAAACATGTAGCAATGTTCTTTTCTTGCTTAGTGATTTAAGTGTTCTTCTGGAGGAAGACAGTATTATTGGTACCGCGAACCTTTATCGAGACATTGGCTTTCGAATCAATTCTTACTACACAATAGAAAGGGTTTTTCAAACTCCAGTACTTTCGGATATAGAGCGTTCACAAATAATAAAGAAAGCAATCACAAAATATTTTTCAATGTTCTTGAATCCTGACAAAGATTGAGTTTATAAGTGCTGATTATTCGGCTCTAAAATAGAATTGCTATAGCAATTTAATCGGTGCCTTAAACAAGCGCTGAAACTCTTAATTAAAGAGAATCGACTGGGTAAAAAAAATAAGCGACAATTAGCTGGCATTTTTCACTGGTAACTACGTTAAAGATTGGTAGGATATCTCATGAGTAAACTATTTAATTTATTAACAGATTTGGCCCTTGACCCCAACAAACAAAGTGTTTTTATCAATAACCCCAGTTCCGTAATGGACGAGGTGGGTTTATCTGAAGTAGAGCAGACTGCAATGATCAGCAAAGAACCTGCTAAAATTGCAGCCTTCTTTGCAAACGAACAAGCCCCGCTTGCTATTACCTGCGCCGATCCCGGTCCCGATCCCTTGCCAGATCCAGACCCTTTTCCCATACCAGATCCAGAGCCTTCTCCATCAGAAGAATCCACACCTAACTTTAACTAGAATTTGGTGTAGAAAAGTTTCATCAAGCTCAATTCTTTGAGTTTTAGCTAAATTCCCTAGAAGCCCCACCTAACGGTTAGGTTAGGTGGGGTAGTTGATTTTAAATCACTCATAACTTTATACAATTGGGCAAATGGATTATTATTTAATCAGCTCAAACGGCACTGGTTGCAGTTTTGTATAATAAACACTCCTTGAACGGAGATAAGCATGCGCGATTTATCAGGTTACCAAGTTACGGAAAAACTCCATGAGAGCACCAACTCCCTAGTCTATCGCGGACATCGGCGGGCAGATAACCAACCTGTTATCCTTAAAATGCTCAAACAA
>NZ_JAAHIE010000113.1:0-16625 GCF_010671945.1 Moorena sp. SIO4E2 | reverse complement strand
GCAGTACACCATGGCGTTTCACAAAATTCCGTACTAACTCCAGCACCGATGTCTGGTAATATCGCAGTTCCACCAGCACCGGAATTTTTCCTTGTATCCCTTCATCCCCCAACAATCGCACTAAGGCAGTGGATTTGCCTGAACCCGGACGTCCCACCAGTAAGACATGGTCAGCAGCATACTTGCGCAATCCTTCTAGGACAGGTAAGCGCTCAGTTTCTTCCTGATTCTGGTCTGTTTGTAGCTGCTCTAACTTCATGGTTTGCACCATTAGGTTAAAGTTAAACAGCCCAGGAGTCTGTTGCTGCTGCTTGCGCTTGCGGTCTTCGACATCGGTCAGGGTATAAACTTGCCACCATTGGTCGTACTCTTTACGGATTGATGCTAGATCGGGATCCCAAGTGACCATGTTTAGGGTTGAATCGGGTTAAAGGTTAATTGGTTGAAGGTTGAAGGTTGAAGGTTAAAGGTTATGGGGTTTAAGGGAATCGGGAATCGGGAATCGGGAATCGGGAATCGGGAATCGGGAATCGGGAATCGGAAAATGCGATGCGCGCGCATTGAGCCGCTATGCGAGTCACGCGATGAAGCGTTCGCATAGCGTGGCCTACGGCCTCAGCTTCCGCGCTTATGCGATCGCACTACATGAACTGTGGAATAATCAACTCTATTGTAGACACAAGAAACTGCTAAACTCTGCCATGTATAGTAGAGAGACCTCCAAACCCGACCTTGATCACAATTCGAGGTATAGCGCTGGGTTCTCAATTATATTTCAGATATCAAAACTTATGAGGTAAACAGGATTTTTTCCCGATTCCCGATTCCCGATTCCCGTTCCCCTCCTGGGAGGGGTTAGGGGTGGGTTCCGATTCCCGACTCCCGACTCCCGATTCCCGTTCCCCTCCTGGGAGGGGTTAGGGGTGGGTTCCGATTCCCGACTCCCTGCTCCCTCTAACAACTGCTATAAAATAGAACCGAATTAGCTAGATTCAAGAGGAGACACTAAGCTAATGCGAATGCTACACACAATGCTGCGAGTCGGCAATCTTGAGGAATCGATCAAGTTTTACTGCGATGTCCTAGGCATGAAGCTGCTCCGTCAGAAGGACTATCCAGGGGGAAAATTTACCTTAGCATTTGTAGGCTACGGGGATGAATCTGACAACACAGTTATTGAACTAACTTATAACTGGGGGGTTGATCAGTACAACATCGGGGATGCTTTCGGTCATATTGCCCTTGGTGTAGACGATATCTACCAAACCTGCAACCAAATTAAATCCCTTGGTGGTAAGGTAGTGCGGGAGCCAGGACCGATGAAGCATGGTTCAACAGTGATTGCTTTTGTGGAAGACCCGAGTGGATACAAGATTGAACTGATCCAACGCAAAGATCAGGAGTCTGCCCAGAAACCAGAAGCGACAGCAGTAGCTGGGTAATAACTATCGGGAATCGGGAGTCGGGAATCGGGAGTTGGGAATCGGGAATCGGGAATCGGGAATCGGGAATCGGGAATCGGGCTAAGAACATTGAGTTTACCTGGTAAATATCAGAAAAGCTATAAAAATGTTTCCTATCTCCCTATCTCCCCATCTCCCTATCTCCCTATCTCCCTATCTCCCCATCTCCCCACACTCTTCCCTACTCCCTGCTCCCTGCTCCCTGCTCCCTTTGACAACTGCTATAGCAACGATGAATCAAGCATCTACAACAAAAGGCTGGGCGAATGCGATCGCAAAACCGGCAACTGAATTTCCGCCTACTGCCCTCCCGGTCATCTCTGGCCAAATCCCAGAAGGGTTGCGAGGTTCTCTGTATAGAAATGGTCCTGCACGGTTAGAGCGAGGTGGTGTAGCTGTTGGACATTGGTTTGATGGTGATGGGGCGATTTTAGCAGTACATTTCACCCCTGCTGGTGCCACAGGAGTTTATCGCTACGTCCAAACCTCTGGCTATCAAGCAGAAGCAGCTGCTGACAAATTACTGTACCCCAACTATGGCATGACAACACCAGGACCAATCTGGAAACGCTGGAGTAAGCCAGTTAAAAATGCTGCCAATACCTCAGTGCTACCATTACCTGATAAATTGTTAGCCCTATGGGAAGGTGGTCATCCCCATGCCTTAGACCTCCAGAGCTTAGAAACCAGAGGCACTGATGACTTATCTGGCCTAGCCCAGGGAGCAACCTTTTCTGCCCATCCCAAGATTGATCCCAAAACTGGAGAGATTTTCAACTTTGGACTGACGGCTGAACTTAATAGCAGACTCAACATTTACAAGAGCAACTCCACTGGCAAAATTATCAAACAAGGGTCAGTACAGCTAGAGGGTTTGCCCTTCATCCATGATTTTGTTCTGGCAGGGCCGTATCTAGTATTTTTTGTACCCCCAGTGCGAGTGAATTTCCTAAAAGTAGCTCTAGGTTGGTGCAGCTATGGTGATGCTATGGAGTGGCACCCAAATAAGTCAACCCAAATTATTGTTGTAGATTGTGACAGCCTTAGTGTAGTCAGTCGCGGTGAAGCAGAACCCTGGTATCAGTGGCACTTCAGCAATGGTTATGTGGAGAAAGATGGCTTGATCGTGATTGATTTTGTCCGTTATGCTGACTTTCAGACCAATCAGTATTTGAAAGAAGTTGCCACTGGTCAAACTAAGACCGAAGCGAAAGGAACCCTGTGGCAAGCCCGACTGAATCCTGACACTGGTCAGGTCGTGCAGTTACAACAGTTGTTGGATAGAAGCTGTGAATTTCCTGTAGTGCCGCAACAGCGAGTAGGACAATACTCACTTCATACTTATTTATCAGTACATCGCGAAGTCGTCGATATTAGTAAAGAATTATTGGGTGCAATTGGATGTTTTGACCACAAAACTGGCACCTTGATTGTGGCTGATTTAGGAGAAAATCGCTATCCCTCGGAACCAGTCTATGTAACGGATAGCCTGAATCCTGACCAGGGTTGGATATTAACAGTGGTGTATGACGGTAATTCTGATACTAGTGAAGTGATGGTATTTGGTAGAAACACCCTAAATCAAGAACCGATATGTCGTCTGGGATTACCAAAGGTTATCCCCTTAAGCTTTCATGGTCAGTGGAAATCCAGGTAGTTATCTTTTAAATTTACCTGATAAATTCACCTGAACTGTAGTTATCAATTCCAGCAGTATATAGCCATTTTTTTAAGGATAAAGGCTTTCAATTTAAACAATCAGAAGTCTCTCGCCGTCCGCTTCCTGGAGGACAACTTTCTTCCTGTACAGCTAGTAATTGCTGGTAAACCGAATCAGAATGGTACCCTTGTCCAAAACTAGACTCACCATAGTAAAAATTACCTCCTAAAACTGTAACTAGCAGAGTAGACAAAAAGATATATCTTTGAAAACCCATTGTGGTGACCTTGCTCAAAGTTTCTACTCATTACTTCAAAACTTTTCCAGCAAAATCAGCATGAATTTTCAATAAAAACTAAATTAATCAAAAAATATTAAAATAATAAAACCAGCAAAAAACACACTATTTTAACTTAATAAAAACCAACAAAAAACGATGATTTTAGGGATTTATACAAATAGCTTTATGTTTAAAATAAGTGTATTTACGGATATGATTAAATAGTCAAGCAAGGTAAAGCAACCAGACAAAAATTTTGGTTAATAAAATGTTGATTAGAGAAAAATGCTGGCAACTATAGCAGAAGTCATTTGTCAGAAGTCATTTGTCAGAAGTCAAACTCTTGCGCTTACTTAGGTTTGAGACTAATGTCGATGTCCTAACTGCCCTGGCGACTGCTATATCTATAGGTTTGGTCTAGGGGTGTAATTTAGGTTTGGCTGAGAAATGATAAAGAGGAGTAGGTCTGAGAAATCTATAATTAGAGAAGATCCCCTGATCGAATCCTTAGCTGTTTAACGTAAGATGACCTCATTTCCCCGCCGCTACCATATCACCACCTTTGGCTGCCAGATGAACAAAGCCGACTCCGAGCGGATGGCTGGAATTCTGGAGGATATCGGCTTCCAGTGGTCAGAAAATCCCAACGAGGCTGACTTAATTGTCTACAACACCTGCACCATTCGAGATAATGCTGAGCAAAAGGTTTATTCCTACCTAGGAAGACAGGCAAAGCGCAAACACCAACAACCAGACCTGACCTTGGTAGTAGCTGGTTGTGTGGCACAACAGGAGGGAGAAGCACTGCTGCGGCGAGTCCCAGAAGTTGACTTAGTCATGGGACCCCAACATGCCAATCGTTTGGGGGATTTGCTAGACCAGGTATTTGATGGCAACCAGCTAGTTGCTACAGAACCAATTCATATTGTTGAAGACATCACTAAACCAAGACGGGACAGCAGCATTAGCGCCTGGGTAAATATAATTTATGGGTGTAACGAACGCTGCAGCTACTGTGTAGTGCCCAATGTCCGAGGTTTAGAGCAATCCCGTACTCCAGAAGCGATTCGGGCAGAAATGGAGGAGTTGGGACGGCTTGGCTATAAGGAAATCACCCTATTAGGACAAAATATTGATGCTTACGGACGTGACTTACCAGGGGTGACTGAATCGGGGCGGCATCAGCACACCTTGACAGATTTACTGTATTATGTTAGCAATGTGCCAGGCATTGAGCGGCTCCGGTTTGCTACTAGTCACCCCCGCTACTTTGTAGAACGGCTGATCCGCGCCTGTCATGAGTTGCCGGAAGTGTGCGAACATTTCCACATTCCCTTCCAATCTGGGGATAACGATATTCTCAAAGCTATGGCAAGGGGCTATACCCACCAGAAATATCGCCGGATTATTAATACCATTCGGGACTATATGCCCGATGCCTCCATTAGTGCAGATGCGATTGTGGGCTTTCCTGGGGAAACGGAAGCACAATTTGAAAATACCCTAAAACTAGTAGAAGATATTGGCTTTGACCAGCTCAATACCGCTGCCTATTCCCCTCGTCCTGGCACACCAGCCGCATTGTGGGAAAATCAGCTCTCTGAGGAGGTCAAATGCGATCGCCTTCAACGTCTCAACCACCTAGTTGCGGTAAAAGCAGCTGAGCGATCGCAACGTTATCTGGGACGGATTGAGGAAGTGCTGGTGGAAGACCAGAATCCCAAAGACAATACTCAAGTGATGGGCAGAACCAAAGGAAATCGTCTCACGTTCTTCTCTGGGGATATTAATCACCTTAAAGGTGAGCTAGTTCTAGTTAAAATTACCGAAGCTCGTGCCTTTAGCTTGACTGGTGAGCGAGTAGAGGAATAGGGAATCGGGAGTCGGGAATCGGGAATCGGAACCCACCCCTAACCCCTCCCAGGAGGGGAACGGGAATCGGGAATCGGGAATCGGGAATCGGGAGTAACCATGCAGTGAGGTCTTGGGGAGCCACTTACTCATCTCACTCCCCACACCTCCCACACCTCCCACACTTCCCACACTTCCTGTTCCCTATTCCCTTCCCCCCTTAGTAAGGGGGGTTAGGGGGGATCCGCTTTCCCTTCCCCCCTTAGTAAGGGGGGTTAGGGGGGATCCGCTTTCCCTTCCCCCCTTAGTAAGGGGGGTTAGGGGGGATCCGCTGTTCCCTTCACACCAAAAAGTATGTCCTAAACTATAGTTCCGTTGCTATAAAAGACGTTTCCTAATCTTCCCGCTGGAAGAAGCAAACCACATCCCGTATATAAAAATCGTTATAGAGGTCGCCAGCAGAGGGGTTTGGCAAATCTACGGCTTCAACCTCCAGCTCATTATCCCCATCCTTCAGGATGCCAGCACCAATGTTAATGATTTGGGTAAACCAGTGATTCGGATTAGCTCCCTCGTAGGAGTAGATCTTCCCTACACTTTTACCATTGATTTTGACCTCTGCATCACTGTCGGTTGCTGTCAATCCCTTAACCATCAACATCAGGATCGCAGCGCCGCCCTTGTAGCGTCCCCCTGTGTTGAAGGTCTTTTTCCAGAGGCTAGCACCACCATCGCCAATTCTGCGATTGATATCTCCCTGGATCACCACAAAGTTACCGGTGACTAGTTTAGTAGACGCAGTTGCTTTCTGTTCCATGTTTTTTGTAATTATCAAGTTATAAGCTAGTTGTTTGGAATTCTATCAGCTTTGGTGGGTAATGTCCCTTGAGGAATTACTGAATCAATCCCGAGTTATGATATGGAATAATTTCCATGCTTCCTGACTGAGTTCAGTGTAAGATAACTTTTAAGCAATTGACAAAAGCGTCCGCAACTCATGAGTGAATTCCCTGAACATTCACCAAACCCAGACCTTCAATCTAGCACAGTTTCAACAGTTTATAACTTCCGTTTTAAAGATATCCTCCTCGGGGCACAGATGCTGTTTGTTGCCTTTGGTGCGTTGGTGTTAGTCCCCATTTTAGCGGGAGTAAACCCGAATGTTGCCCTGTTTACTTCTGGTGTGGGAACGTTATGTTTTCAACTGGTTACGGGGGGTAAAATTCCCGTTTATCTCGCTTCTTCCTTCGCCTTTATCGCCCCCATCACCTTGAGTGTTCAGAAATATGGTTTGCCTGCAACCTTATCTGGACTTGCAGCTGCTGGCATTGTTTATCTGATTTTAAGTCTAATTATTTTTTGGCGCGGTTCGGGTATGATTACCCGTATTTTACCCCCGATTGTCACCGGACCAGTGATTATGGTGATTGGTCTGAGTTTAGCTTCAACTGCTGTAAAAATGGCATCAGAAGCTGGGGAAGGATACAGCGAAGGGATGGCAATTAGTGTAGCAATGATTTCTCTATTAGCCACGATGCTAACTGCCATTTTAGGGCGGGGTTTTTTACGATTAATTCCGATTTTGATGGGGATAGGAGTCGGTTATCTGGTAACTTTACCGTTAGGGATGGTGGATTTTACACTTGTTAGTCAAGCTCCTTGGTTTCAAATACCTGAATTTACCAGACCCAGTTTTAGTTTACCAGCAATTTTATTTATTGTACCCGTTGCGATCGCTCCTGCCATTGAACATATTGGGGATGTGTTAGCCATTAGTTCTGTGACTGGAAATAATTATCTTCAAGAACCCGGTTTACATCGCACCCTGTTAGGGGATGGATTAGCAACAACATTGGCGGCTTTTGTTGGGGGTCCTCCCAACACCACCTATTCGGAAGTTACAGGGGCAGTTGCCTTAACAAAAACCTTTAATCCAGCGATTATGACCTGGGCAGCTATTATCGCTATTTTACTCTCTTTTTTAGGAAAGTTAGAAGCCCTTTTAAAAACTATTCCTGTGCCAGTAATGGGAGGAATTTTAATTATTTTATTTGGCACAATTGTGGTGATTGGGATGAACAGTATTGTTCGCTCTAGCGCAGATTTATTAGAATCCCGTAATCTTGTGATCGTTGCTGTAATTTTAATGCTAGGGGTAGGGGGAATGAGCGTCAATGCAGGAGGGTTTGCCTTGGAAGGGATTGGACTTTCTAGTATTCTTGGGGTGTTATTAAATGGGCTACTTCCAGACAAATAGCTATAGCGCTACGCTTAGCGTCAGAAGTCAGAAGTCAGAAGTCAGAAGTCAGAAGTAAGCTAGACTCACGTTTCGGAGTTTAGGAGCGACTGCATCAAGACAATGTCAAACATCTGAATGCGTAGTGCTATATATAGCGGTTTATAGGCTAATGAGGTACACAGGATTTTTTACCTCTTGGCTCTTGGCTCTTGCCTCTTGGCTCTTGCCTATTCCCTATTCCCTATTCCCTATTCCCTATTCCCTATTCCCTGTTCCCTTGAGTACTCATTTTGATACCAATTTGATAATTCGATCCATAATTAACGCAGCGATCGCACCAACTCCTACATGAAATAGCACAAACACGAGAGTGTAAATCAAGCAAGGTGTAACACCAGCAGTGGGGCAATCTAAGGATTGTTCCGGGTATAGTTGGGTGATCATAGACTCTACCGGTTTAGCAGCAGTTTGGGACGAAATACCACTAACTGCTAAACCAGTACCGACCAGGGCAATCCAACGTTCTAATTGTTTTTCTCGTTCTTCAGCAGCTTTCTGTTCCTGATGCCGAATTGACTCTAATTGTTTTTCTCGTTCTTCAGCAGCTTTCTCCTTATCTCTGAGGGCTTTTTCCAAAGCGCGATCGCATTCTGCCTGCTCAATGTCCACAATGCCTCGGATACTACCAAGCATCTGGTCAAATAGTTGCTGACCGGGTTTGAGATAATTGAGGTCGGTTTGAATCTGTTTTTTAAACCGTTTAGTTCTTTGGTTGAAGAAGTCTTCCAAAAACTTGATAGTATCGTCTTCGAGGCTATGTTCACAGATTTTGTTTAGCCAGTAGTCATAGTTGTAGTCATTGGTAGCGATCGCATTTTTGTGGTCCTCCATGTCTCGCAGATAACCAGCATACTCAAAGGTCTTGGGTGGCATCTCCGTCAGTTTCTGCTTCAGTTGCTCTAGCCGTGTTTCTGGCTCCCTTGGCAATTCCTTGAAGCCTTTAACCTCTTGTTCCAGTTGGCTATAGAGTGCTCTAGTTTGGCGATAACACCAACGGGCTTGATCATAAGCAAACAGGATTTTACTGCGACAGCACAACAGATTGAAAAAAGACAAGGAAGTCTTTTCAACCAGCTTTGAGGTTTCTGGGTTACGGTTTAACCAGACCAGAAGGTGACATTGCTCCGTTGGTTTCTCCTTACGGTTGTCATAGGCAAAAATTGGACTACCAAATAACTGCCCAGATGCCATAAACTGCGGTTTTTGGTCGCTTCCCTGGAAAAAAGCATCCACACAGGCATCGGCTAACTTTCTATCTTCCTCAAGAGTGCCCACGGGTTCGCCATAGAGCACTAAGGTTTGTCCCAAGGAAGCTTGAATGTTGCTGGCTAGGAGGCACCCTTGGGGATTGAAGTGACTAAATTCACTGGCTGCAACAGTAGTATTCTGGCAATACAGGGTTAGGTCAACGGCATAAGTATCATGAATTTTAGCCGGATAGACCTGGACCGTTAGGGGAGAGCCTGCTAGTTGCAGTGGTGCAGTGTAGGTTAAGGGAGTATTCCCTGTTTCGCTTAGAGGGGATGGTATTTTTTCCGGTAAAGATTTCAGGTCTGGGATACCTAGGGGTTGGCTGAGGTTAGCACAGTGTTGCCACAACTGATCCGCATCCGGTCGCAACTGTTCCAGTTCTTGGCTTAAGTCTTGGCAGAGATGAAAAGCATAAAGGGTGACGCTGGGGTTTTTGAGTCGCAAGGCGGTATCAGTCATCAGTGGGAGTGTTGGGTTTTTCGGTTTCTGGGGGAGAACTCTGACGGAGAGCGTTGAGTAGTTCTTCTTTCAAGTTCTTTTCATACTCAGCTTTAGTTTCTGCAGTGGGGAAAGCGGCTGCAGCTGGCCTCTCACCAATTGGTTCATGATCTGGGAGACTTCTACGTACTTGCTGCAAAGCAGTATTAATTTCTGGTAATTTATTGCACCAATCTAATAGTAATTTGGATATTTCTTGAAAATCTTCTGGAATCTTGTCCAAGAGAGTTTGTCTGTCTTGAGTATTCAACAGGTCTGGATTATTTTTTAGTAACTTTATAAACGCTTTAACGTTTTTTTGTGCAAATGTCATGTTAAAATATCCCAATTTAATTACTATAAACTACTAGTTGCCAATGGCAACGAAAGCTGCCCAATAGTAGGGGTTATGAAAAGGTTTTTCCATAGAATCTAGCTTATAAAACCAGTCGCCTAACTGTTCTTGGTGACTCAGAATCAAGGGCAAATGGCTTGCCCACTCCTCTAATTCTTCTTTGGTGCTATCCCGCAGCCAGAGTTGCGCTTGGTTAAGGGCAACTGCTAAAGGTATCTGCTCTCGCAGATTCTGATAAAATTTAATCATCAACAACGCTGTCGATAAATCGTTTACCTTCCACAAGCTACTAACTACTGCTGGACTTCCAGCAACTAGGAAACCACTGGGTAACCCAATGTATTCATCGCTGATGTTCTTAAAGTCGATTAATCCAGTTTCACAAGCCGAAAGGGTGACCAGGCGACATTGTTCTAATTGTAGGTCAAAGACTTGATCGATAGTCAGACATTTCTCTAGGTCAAAGATTTCCTCGTCACTTATCCGTAAATAGCGCTCCGGATTGGGTTCAGCAGAGGTCGGTTTGTGGGCATTGGCCAGAATTAGAGCTGATTTCCGGGGTTCTTGGTAATTAAAGTAACCGTGACAGCTAAAATGTAAACAGTGGTAACTGTTGAGAGGTTTGCTATCTATAGCAGCTTTGGTAGCATCGTTGTCCACAAGAACCTCTGTATCTGGTGGTGGATTGAAGTAGCCTTTAATTACTTCTACCTCCATAGGAGTGTAAGGTAAATTAGCATTCGGATTTTGAACCGCAAACAGGTGGGTAAACTCTTCTGGGCGTTTTCTGGTTTGAGTAAGTTGGAGTAGTTGACAGCTAGGGGCGTAACTTACCCCTGCTGGAAACCGATCCATGAGAATTTTAGATTTACCTTCTCCCTGCTTACTGGTAATCGGTAAGGCATGAAGGGGTAACAAATGTAAAAAGCGATGGGGGATTAAAATTAAGCGATCGCATTTTTCGGGGATTTGCTGAATGATGTCATCTATGTGAATAATTTTTGCCAACAGATGGAGGCGAGTATTCAGACGGCGTTGCCAAGGCGATTCTTTTGGATATTTTCGGTTACTTAGCCAGGTTTTATGATTATTGTAAGCTCTTAAATATCCATTTATCCACTTTCCCAATTTCTCTAAGTCTTTTGGCTCAGATTGCCAAACTATGGGCTGTTGAGTTTCGCTGGTAAAGATAAACGCAAGCAGCTTATCCCCTGTAATGTAAAATTCTACAATAGCAGTGTGGTCATCTAAATTGTTCTGAAATTTATCAAAGTTAAAGCCAGAACCGATACCTAAATAGTGGTCTTGTAAATCATTCCGTTGCTGTCGCAACTGTTGGAGATGTTGTGCCAGGGCGGTTGGATTTTCAGCTTTACCCTGTTGGATTTGGTTCTGACTTGCTGCTATTTCATCCCTGTATTGTTCTAGTTTAGTAACAATATCTACAGGCAAGATGCTTTTCAAGTCACGGCGGAGAATCTCGTCAACTAAATTGCCGGTTTTGCTCCGTTCAACATACTCAATGGCTGCGGTGATATTAGTTAAGGCTAGGCAAGTTTCTACCATGCCTCGATAGCTTCGGTGGTACCTTTCAGCTAGTTTGGTCTTGTAGTCTTCTTCTCCAGAACCATAAATAATTTCATCTCGCAGGAATTCTACGGTTTTAATGGCAGCATCAAAAGCCTTGTAAGCTTCCCGGAAATTTTGAGCATCTCGGTAAGCAAAACCAAGGTTATTGTTAGTATCTAGATAGTTTTGAGGAAAAGCCTCAAAGGTATAAACTCTAAGAGCTTGTTGGTAACAAGCGATGGCTTGTTCTATATTCTTTGCTTTCTCACCTTTTATGCGCTTACGGTAAGCATTACCGAGATTATGTTGTGTGATTGCCCAATCATAAGGAAATGCCTCAAAGGTATAAACTCTAAGAGCCTGTTGGTAACAAGCGATCGCATCTTCTATATTCTTTGCTTTCTCTCCTTTGATGCGGTGACCGTAAGCATTACCGAGATTAATTTGTGTCATTGCCCAATCATAAGGAAATGCCTCAAAGGTTAATACTCTAAGAGCTTCTTGGTAACAAGCGATCGCATCTTCTATATTCTTTGCTTTCTCTCCTTTGATGCGGTCACCGTAAGCAATACCGAGATTATTTTGTGTCATTGCCCAATCTTCAGGAAATGCCTCAAAGGTTAATACTCTAAGAGCCTGTTGGTAACAAGCGATCGCTTCTTCTATATTCTGTGCTTTTTCACCTTTGATGCGGTCATCGTAAGCAATACCGAGATTATTTTGTGTCCTTGCCCAATCTTCAGGAAAAGCCTCAAAGGTTAATACTCTAAGAGCTTCTTGGTAACAAGGGATGGCTTGTTCTATATTCTGTGCTTTCTCACCTTTGATGCGCTTATTGTAAGCATTACCGAGATTAGTTTGTGTCATTGCCCACTCAATAGGAAAAGCGTCAAAGGTTCTGACTCTAAGAGCTTCTTGGTAACAAGCGATCGCTTCTTCTATATTCTGTGCTTTTTCACCTTTGATGCGGTCATCGTAAGCAATACCGAGATTATTTTGTGTCCTTGCCCAATCTTCAGGAAAAGCCTCAAAGGTTAATACTCTAAGAGCTTCTTGGTAACAAGGGATGGCTTGTTCTATATTCTGTGCTTTCTCCCCTATGATGCGGTGACTGTAAGCAGCACCAAGATTAGTTTGTGTCATTGCCCACTCAATAGGAAAAGCGTCAAAGGTTCTGACTCTAAGAGCTTCTTGGTAACAAGCGATCGCTTCTTCTATATTCTGTGCTTTTTCACCTTTGATGCGGTCACCGTAAGCATTACCGAGATTATTTTGTGTCATTGCCCAATCTTCAGGAAAAGCGTCAAAGGTTCTGACTCTAAGAGCCTGTTGGTAACAAGCGATGGCATCTTCAATATTCTGTACTTTCTCTCCTTTGATGCGCTCACCGTAAGCAGCACCGAGATTATTTTGTGTCATTGCCCAATCTTCAGGAAAAGCCTCAAAGGTTAATACTCTAAGAGCTTCTTGGTAACAAGCGAGCGCCTCTTCTATATTCTGTGCTTTCTCACCTTTGATGCGGTCACCGTAAGCATTACCGAGATTATTTTGTGTCCTTGCCCACTCATAAGGAAAAGCGTCAAAGGTATAAACTCTAAGAGCTTCTTGGTAACAAGCGGTCACTTCTTCTATATTCTGTGCTTTCTCACCTTTGATTCGCTTAGCGTAAGCAATACCGAGATTAGTTTGTGTCCTTGCCCATTGTTTAGGAAAAGCCTCAAAGGTAAAAACTCTTAGAGCCTGTTGGTAACAAGCGAGCGCTTGTTCTATATTATTTACTTTTCCACATTTTATTCGGTAAATGTAAGCATTACCGAGATTATATTGTGTCGATGCCCACTCAACTCGAAAAGCCTCAAAAGTTCTAACTATAAGAGCCTGTTGGTAACAAGCGATAGCCTCTTCAATATTCTGTAATTTCTCCCCTTTTATTCGGTAAATGTAAGCATTACCGAGATTATATTGTGTCGATGCCCACTCAATAGGAAAAGCCTCAAAGGTTCTAACTCTAAGAGCTTGTTGGAAACAAGCGATCCCTTGTTCAATATTCTCTGCTTTATCACCTTTTATTCGTTGATAGTAAGCAGAACCGAGATTAGTTTGTGTATCTGCCCAATCAATAGGACATGCCTCCAAGGTTCTGACTCTAAGAGCTTCTTTGTAACAAGCGATAGCTTCTTCTATATTCTTTGCTTTCTCCCCTTTTATTCTGAAATAGTAAGCAACACCGAGATTGTATTGAGTCATTGACCAATCAATCGAAAATGCCTCAAAAGTATAAACTATAAGAGTCTGTTGGTAACAAGCGATGGCTTCTTCTATATTCTGTGCTTTCTCTCCTTTTATTCTGAAATAGTAAGCAACACCGAGATTAGTTTGTGTCCTTGCCCAATCAATAGGAAATGCCTCCAAGGTTCTGACGCTAATAGCCTGTTGGTAACAAGTGATGGCTTCTTCTAGGTTTTCTGCCTTCTGACCTTTTATTCTTTGAAAGTAAGCATTACCGATATGGTTTTGAGTCTGTGCCCATTCAACAGGAAAAGCTTCACGGGTGTAAACAGTTAGGGCGACTTCATAGCCAGTGATTGCAATTTCTATATTGCTAGCTTTCTCACCCAAGGGGAATTTTGCTACTATTTTGCTAAATTCAACAATATTTGCTGCTAGGGATGTGGCTTGATCTGGTTTTAATTCTTCAAGAGTAGTTGTTGCCGAATCCCGCAATTTATCTGCTAAGGTCTGATTAAGTTTATCTGTATTTGCTTCCAGTAATTTCTCAACTACCTGCTGATTACCATTACTGGAAGCAATTGCTTGTAGTACCTCTAACAGAAAGTCGAGTTGGCCATCAGATGTATTGTCAGCCATTGCCATTCACTGCTCTACAATAGTTATTCAAAAAATAGACTTATTTAAAGCACCTTGGATTTACCAATCTTCCGCCACTGCCAATTTAAGTATTCAGCCTAAGCGCTACGCGCACGCTACTTGAGGTGCTAATGGGCTACGGGCACCCTAACTTAGTCATAGCTTACTTCTGACTTCTTACTTCTGACTTCTAACTTGCGCGTAGCGCTATATCCCTTAGGGAAAGGCAAGAGGCAGAACTTCGTAAATTATAGCATTTTTCAATTGGGTGAAGCTTCTATAAAATAGGGAGCATTTCTATGTGAGTGGTTAACCGTCAGCCGTCAGCCGTCAGCCGTCAGCCGTCAGCCGTCAGCCGTCAGCCGTCAGCCGTCAGCCGTCAGCCGTCAGCCGTCAGCCGTCAGCCGTCAGCCGTCAGCCGTCAGCCGTCAGCCGTCAGCTGACGTAACAAAGATTAAAAGAATGCTTACTTGTTTTCTTAAAAAGCTGATAGCTGATAGCTGATAGCTGATAGCTGATAGCTGATAGCTGATAGCTGATAGCTGATAGCTGATAGCTGAGTGCGACACCTAACCGGATCTTACTTATCCCTAAACTGTTTCAACCAATTGGTCAAATCCACTTCCGTTTCAAAATCTAACAACGCTTCCCCTAAATCCTCCAACTGCTGAAAGGATAATTTCTCAATTTGATTTTGTAATTGGGGATTGATTTCACCTAGGCGACGGTTAAGTAGACGCTTAATTAAATTAAGCTCATTGCGCTTTCCCTGTTCTAATCCTTGTTCTAATCCTTGCTCTAATCCTTGTTCTAATCCCTGTTCTAATCCTTGGCGAATAATTCGTTGATAAACTACTGACTCTTGCATCATATCCTCCCGAAAATAAGCTTGAATTAACTGTTCATCAAATTTCACCCCAGCCAACAGTTGCACGCAAGCAGATAGGTTACGCTGCTGTTGTCTATCTTCAATCATATCGATTCTGGCTGCTACTTGGGATAGCAAGGTTTCTGGCACTTCCGCTTGTGCTAATACTGCCAAGGGTAGTAACCCTGGGGTTGTGAGTAATGGTTGTGGATCACATTCCCAAATCCGAATCACCCGGTAGCGGAAGGATAGGTTCCTCTCGGTAAATTGATTCACAAATACTCCGGCTAATCGGGTTGGTTTCAGGAATATTATTACCTGTTCAATATCACAACGATACTGTCGATATAACCTGACCCAATAATCGAGCATCCGCAGGGGTAAGGGAGGTTCAGATTGGGGTAAGGTTTGAAATTCCAGATGCAAGATAGCATCAGCAACTCGCACAAAAAACAAGGCATCTGCTCGAATTGGTTCTGTGCTTAATTCGGTATTGAGAATTTCGATATCCTCTGCTGGTTCTTGGTTAAACAACCAACGGGTAAAGGCTTGGGGATATTTTTCTACTAAATATTTGAGGGTACTATCGTAAGTCATTAGACATCTGATCTAACTAAGTAAATTCTGGTTAACTAATCGAAAGCAGTGTTAAGAGCCACAAATTACTAGACTCGAACCTATCCCAAATCATCTTCAATAAAACCAGGGAAAGGTATGTCGGAAATATCGGCTACTTAACTAACTCTTGAAATCTCCAGTAAACCCCGACAATCATTAAGGGTAGCTCGGGGGATAAAACCCAGGTAAAATTCTGGCTAGTGTTGGGTAATATTATTCAATAATATCACATTGTTGCCATAATATTAATCATTTTGTTGACTAAATTTCGACTAATTAACCTAATTGATATATTTCTAAAATAAATGCTAATGTATGCTTGATATATTATATGTAATAGCTGTTTTTTAAATAACTCTAAAACTTCCTAAAAAAACTTTTTAAAACCCTTGACAAATAATATCATAATCATTACAATAATCAATATAAACCAAGTTGGAGTTTTTCACAATGTCAGAAAAATTTACTCGCAATTTCAAGAAACAACCGACTCAGCACACTCTCAAAGGTCCTCGTGAATCAGTAATTTATAGTATGCAAATGTTTTATTCCCTGTCTTGATGCAGTCGCTCATGGGGGAAACCCCCAAGACCGCGCTGCATCGCTAGGCTATGCGGAGATTGCCGAGTGGACACCTCTAGAACCAACGGATATTCCAGGAGAAGTAATAACTACCATGACCAAGTATTGGTTGTTGCCATAACACCTTAATTTTCTGGGGGGTTTTCCCCCCGGTGGCCTTGGGTTTCGGAAATTTCTGACATATGTGATTGCCATAGCCGTGGATAGTATTTCTACGGCTATTTTTTTATGGAATTAAGAATCGGGAATCGGGAATCGGGAATTGGGAATTGGGAATCGGGAATCGGGAATTGGGAATCGGGAATTGGGAATTGGGAATTAAGAATCGGGAATCGGGAATTGGGAATCGGGAATCGGGAATTGAGAATTGAGAATTGAGAATTAAGAATTAAGAATTAAGAATTGAGAATTAAGAATTGAGAATTAAGAATCCCACACTCCCCCTTTGACCCTAAATGTAAAAACCTACCCCCGACTCCCGACT
>NZ_JAAHIE010001129.1:0-1673 GCF_010671945.1 Moorena sp. SIO4E2 | reverse complement strand
ACCGCAGCAGCTTGGAGCGAAGTAATGTTTGCGATTGAAGTAATGTTTGCGATTGTTACACCTACTAGTTCACCTAAACTGCGTGGAAAATTCCCAGGCTGGCAAAAATGCAAAAAGAGGAATAAGAAACTAAGGTGTCCTATTGTAAAAAAGGGCAAAGGTACCTTTGAAAGCCAAAATAAAACGAATAAATTTAAAAAATTACCCTGATTTTTATAGAAATTTCGCAACGATTTCAGTTTGAATTTACCCCAGTGATTGACTCATTATTCAAGCTTTAGTCTAAACTCCAGTGGACTGGTGGAAGCAATGGCAGAAAGTGGAGGAGGTCGGGAAGTCATTGACAAAATTGCCAGGACTTTCCAAGCAATTAATCGGCTATCTCCCGAAGAAGTGGCTGCCATGCTAGCTCAGATGAAGGAAAACTCGTAAAAGCCTATGAAGTTTCAAGTTGTTTATAAACCCATAAACTTTATGAAACTTACAACAGAACAAATAGACCAATATAACAACCAGGGATTTCTGTTAATTCCCGATTTATTTTCTCAAGAGGAAGTCTCGCTGATACAAGAACAGCTACCCGGTTTAATGGCTGAAGATGTACCAGGGCGAGTGCTAGAAAAAGATCGTCATACGGTTCGCGCTTTACACGGTTGCCATCTGTTTAACAAGGTTTTCTAGAACTTAATCCGAGAACCGCGCTTGCTCGAACCTGCCCATCAGCTTCTTGGCAGTCAGGTGTATCTTTACCAATTTAAGATTAATTTAAAAGCAGCTTTTGGTGGAGATGTATGGCCTTGGCATCAAGATTTTATCTACTGGCACAAGGAAGATGGAATGCCACTACCCAAGGTGATTAGCCTAGCAATTTTATTGGATGATCTCAATGAATTTAACGGACCGATGATTTTTATTCCAGGTTCCCACAAACCGGGAATACTCGATCTAGAAGCATCGGTAGCCAAAACTGAAGCTAATCCTGAAACAGCAGATTGGAAAGTGAATGTTAGCGCAAATCTTAAGTATTGTATTCCCCCACAAACTGTTACACAATTAGTTAAAAAATTTGGAATTTTAGCCCCGAAAGGTACGGCTGGCTCTATACTGTTGTTCGATAGCAACGTGGTTCATGGCTCGGTTACCAACATTTCTCCTTTTCCCCGCCGACTTATGATTATTACTTACAACAGTGTCGAGAATCTTCCCGTTTATGTCGATCGGCCCAGACCAGAATTTTTGGTTAGTCGCGATTATAAGCCACTGAAACCTCTAGCTGATTCTGAAAGCCTCTTGTCTGCTAAATAAAAACGATAAAAATTAGGAATGGTTTCAAAAAAATGGATAAGTCTTCTTCAGATCGTTTTTTCCCTACAGACAAACAAGAACTCCTCAAACTCCTGCTCCAGAAAAAAGGCTTGCGTCAAGGGTCGGCCAAAACGATAACTCGCCGAACCGATGCTGGACCAATACCGTTTTCCTATTTTCAGGAACAACTGTGGTTGCTCGCACAACTCAATCCCAAGGTTCCTTTCTATAACGAGCCCGTAACAGTTCATATTCGGGGTCAATTAGATGCGATCGCACTAGAGAAAAGCCTGAAGGAAATTATCCGCCGTCACGAAGCTTTACGAACTAAGTTTATGATTGTGAGCGGACAACCCCTTCAAATTATT
>NZ_JAAHIE010001128.1:0-1673 GCF_010671945.1 Moorena sp. SIO4E2 | reverse complement strand
ATAAATGTAAATAATTTTAATTAGCCCTTGCATTTTTTTGAATATTTATGTATAGTATAGAAGGTGACGACTGAAACTAATAGCTGCGCTGGTTATAACTGTTAACCACTACCAGCGCAGCTTTCCTCCCTCCTAAAAAGGAGTTATTTCCATGATGCCAAAAATATCACGATCATCAATCCCGGTTGAGTGCATCCGATTTTTACGGTTTGACCCGATAGGTGCTATGGGCATCTTGGTGAAACGGGCATCTTGCCTGTTATCAATATTTGCGAGCGGGCAGGATGCCCACTCTACTGCTACCAAAAATGTGGGTTTTGTAAATGCGTCCATACTTTTCTGACCGCTTTTTGTGGAAATTTCGATCCGTTAAAAAGCTGATCGTTTCAACGATAATGGGTAAACAGATATTACCAGGGGGCAATGGAAGCGAACACATATCTTGAGTAGTGGTTTCCATGGAAATAAGCAAGCTGCAGGGTCAATGCTTATTATTTATTGGCTGATCCAGGGTAAACCCATCTTATAATGCAATACTTCAGATCGAAGTAGCCCGCAACCTAAGACCAAGTGCCTGTATTACCTTTAGAACAGTGGCGAAGTCTGGATTACCTTCCATCGACAACACCTGATCAAGACTTTCATTGCCGAGAGCGGTTTCGCGAGAAATTTGTGTCATTGCTTTGGAACGAGTAATATCCCGTAGAGCAGCCACTACCAAGGCAGGATCCCCATCTTCAAGAGCAGCTTCAAGATAGGCAGCCATATCTTCTTTGGTTTTCAGATGTTCTGCCACATCCCAGGGATGGGTTTTGATGTTGGTCATCACGATCTCCTATACCTTTTGTGCTAGATCTAGGGCTGTCTTGATATCCCGGTCTTGGGTGCGCTTGTCACCACCTGCAAGGAGGATTATCAAGGTACTCCCGCGCTGCACGAAATACACTCTCTAGCCAGGTCCATAGTTAATACGCAGTTCCGAAACTCCTCTTCCCACTGGTTTCACATCACCGGGGTTGCCCATCGACAAACGACGAATACGAATATCAATACTTGCCCTTGCTTGTCGATCGCGCAAGCCACTGAACCACTTGGAATAAGCTTCGGTCTGCCGGATTTCGATCATGGCTTGTATCCTAAGGGATACAAAAAGACAACGAATGTCTAACTAATATTTTAAGATATTGTAGCTCGCCACTCCTGAGCGACAACTCCCAAATAATGGAGTTATACACCAGACATATAATACATTAAAGAACCTTTGCTTGCCCAAAGCGGATATTATAACCAACAACCATAGCTCAACAAACCCCAGAAATAGCAACTACGCGATGACTATCAAACCAGCTTGATCTAGAATCTGTATCAGTAGCAATAACTCCTCCTGTGGCAACCGCTACAGTTTCCGAAGCAGCAACAGTGGATAGTAAAACGTTAACTACCAGAACTGAAATTACCAGTCCACTCCTTGGATGGGGAGAACTCATCTTTGGATTACTGGTAGTAGAGTCGCTTGTGCTGGTTTCAATCAAGCAATTGATGTAGAGATGAATGTAGAGATAAACGATATGGTTAAAAATTGGTTTATTTACAGTATTGTTGCTATTACGGTGATGGGTTGTCAAACCACCACAATTAAAACCAATATCACTCAGTCAACCATAACAGGAGTG
>NZ_JAAHIE010001127.1:0-1675 GCF_010671945.1 Moorena sp. SIO4E2 | reverse complement strand
AGTACCATACTTAGTTGAGACGCACACCGATCCAGTAGTGTCAATGCTGCTGCTTCCTCTGGATATTGGCTCAGTAAACTCTGGTTTTTTTGAGTCGGGTTGACTTTCTCTAAGGTTTGTTTTACCTTCTAGCCCAGAAAGTGTGACTAATTTTCAATTTTCGGAAGCTACAAAGGAACAGATAGACGATTTAGTGGAACGAGCAAAATTAGGAGATTTATCCCCATCTGAAAAAAACGAACTTGAACAGTTTTTAGTGGTCGAACATCTAATTAGATTGACGAAAGCTAGAGCTCATCAATACCTTAAATCTGTCTCTTAGTATAGAGAGAAGTATATAAATAAATTAATTATGCCTAGACAGTATATCACTAAAGAACTGAAACGATTAGTCAGTCAGCGGGCTAAAGGTTTGTGTGAATATTGTCTGATTTCTGAACAGGATAGCGGTGGGTGTCAATTTGACCACATTATTAGTGTCAAGCATGGGGGTGAAACGACTGCGGAAAATTTAGCCTATGCTTGTTTGTATTGTAACCTAAATAAAGGAACAGATTTAGGGTCAATTATTTGGCCCACAGGTGATCTGGTGAGATTTTTTAATCCTAGACGAGAGCAATGGTCTGAGCATTTTCGTCTTGAGGGTGCAATGATTCAATCTTTAACAGATATTGGGGAAGTCACAGCCAGAATTTTACAGTTTAATAGTAGCGATCGCATTTTAGAAAGACAATTGTTGATTGAGGTAAATAGATACCCTTCACCTGAAGCCTTAAAACAAATGAAAGCATAAATAAAATCATCTTCCTTAGGTGCGCTTGACCCATGAAGCATTAAATTTCCACGGGTCGCACCTAAAAGCACGGATTGCCAGTAGCGCATTAGCTGTTGGCGTAGCCTGCACTTAGCGCATATGCTTACCTTTGTATAGGCTAAACTTTAAGTAACTAACTAATCTACCCCTAATTCTTATGATGGAGCTTTCCCCTCAAGTTATTCCTCCTAAGATTACCGATATTGAGGCTAGACAAGATTTTTTAAGGTTACTTGTTGAGCGAATGCAACAAAACCCTATTCCTTCTGATGCTCCTCAGTTTACACGAGATGTGTTGCATGAAGATAGTTAAAAGCTTAAATAATGGTGTTGCTTAATAATGGAATGATTTTAATAGTAGGTGCGCTTTCCAATGGCCGAGTAAATCGCCCTTGGGTCGCATCTGTGGAATAGGCATCTTGCCTGTTCCTGATCTTTTGGAGCGGGCAGGATGCCCACTCTACTCCTATTCATTCAAAGATTTATAGCTTTTTTTTATTTTTATGAGGTACAAATATTTTGTAACTCTTGCCTCTTGCCTCTTGCCTCTTGCCTGCTCCCTAAAAAATGTACCTCACCTAATTGAAATAAACCTCATCTTCAATTCTCCCTTATCTGCAATACCCGACTAGCATTAAGAATCGCCAACAGAGCCACTCCCATATCGGCAAATACAGCTTCCCAGAGAGTTGCTACCCCCATCGCACCCAGAGCAATAAAGATGACTTTCACTCCCAAAGCAATAATAATATTTTGCCAAACAATACCTAGGGTTCGGCGGGCGATCGCGATCGCTTCTGCTACTTTAGAGGGAGCATCAGTCATAATTACCACGTCGGCGGTTTCGATAGCAGCATCTGA
>NZ_JAAHIE010001126.1:0-1678 GCF_010671945.1 Moorena sp. SIO4E2 | reverse complement strand
TCATTGTGGAGAGCAGTTGAGCGGCTTCGACGAGCACCCTTATCGTCATCAAATCGTTGATATTCCGCCCCTATCGCCCAAGGGAATTGAACATCAACTGCATCAGTTGGAGTGCAATTGCTGCGGCAGGAAGAACCGTGCACCACTCCCTGCCGAGGTACCATCATTAGGCTTAGGAGACCGATTAGCGGCAGTGGTTGCAAGGTTTAGTGTAGAACATCGCCAAATTCACCGGATGGTGAAGTCCTTACTTGCTACAAAGTTTAGTGTTGAGCTTTCCCGTGGGAGCATCAATCGTCTTCGTCACCAGGTGAGTGACGCGGTCGCAGCTCCTGTGGAACAAGCTATTGAGTATGTTCAAGGCCAGGCGTTTGTTCATAGTGATGAAACCAGCTTTAGCCAAGGCAATGGTGATGGACTCAATCCCAGACAAAGCAAAGGATGGCTATGGGTATTAGTTACCCCGTTGGTGATTGTCTTTTCGGTGGTCTTGAGTCGCTCTCAAGCAACGGCCAAAGCATTACTGGGAGAAGAGTTAAACGGTATTTTAATCTCAGACCGTTACAGTGCTTACAACTGGTTAGAGATGATGCATCGTCAAGTGTGCTGGGCTGATCTGAAGCGGGATTTGACGGCTATGGCCTCAGGCACTGGTGTCTTGAAAGAAATTGGTGAAGCTCTATTGCGTCCATAACGTCGGTTACGCAGGATGGTGGCATCGAGTACGGGATGGCACCATGAGTCGTGAGCAGTTTGTCATGGCGGTGGAGCCATTGAGAATGGGTTTCAAGACCCAGGCACGAAGCTGCTGCAGCTTTACCTATTGGCAACAGGGAAAAATCACCCTTGGCCAAAACAGTACGCACAGCCCGAGAGTTATTAAAACTAGAGGCTGCGCTATGGACTTTTGTCTATGTTCCAGGGGTAGAACCCACGAATAATGCTGCAGAACGTGCCCTACGCACTGTCGTAATTTGGCGGCAAACCAGCTTTGGTTCCCAATTTCAAGCCGGCAGTGAATTCGCGCACGAGAATTCTTACTGTGGTGACATCCCTCAAAGCACAGCAGCAAAATCCGAAGGATTATCTCACACAGGCAATTCGAACCCAGCGATTAGGGCTATCGGCTCCATCCCTATTACCACAAACTCTGATCAACACTCAAATACCTATGGTGGCGTAAGGCCATGGTACGGTTACGATTGGACTAACCTAAAATCTACTAACTGATAAAGTTGTATGTCGTGGAGTATTTGAGAAAATTGAGGGTATAGAATATTTAGAATATGATGCATGGAATGCAACTCCGAAGACCAATTTTCTCGAAATCCAAATGCCTCTTCATAAAAGCGAGTGCATCCCTGTAGATGAGAAATGAATGAATAAGTCAGGCGAGAGCAGTAATGTTGGAGTCCAGCTTCTAGGGGCAGGCGATCACTCAAAATTCCATCTAGGACTGCCGCCATGAGCATAGCACTCCGCAAAGCAAAAGGGGTGCCTTCACCGCTAACGGGATCGAGTTTGATGGCAGCTTCTCCTACCAAGAACCATCCGATCCCGCACAACGGTTGACGAATATAGGGGGCACAAGGAAAACAGCGAATTGAATTTACGTTGTTAACGTGGGAACCGATCCCCCTACTTTCGTAGAGAGATTCCAACAAGCTTTGTTGGAATC
>NZ_JAAHIE010001125.1:0-1678 GCF_010671945.1 Moorena sp. SIO4E2 | reverse complement strand
GTCTGAAAGCCTTGCTATGATTGTCTTTTAGGTATTAAATCTGAGGGGGTGACATGAGCCCTGAAAAGCCCACTAGATAAGGCTTTGATGCCAATGAGCTATGGCTTGATACAGTGGGAAATTGACCGAAGACCCTGAGGGCGCAAGCCCCTGGATTCTATCCATGGGGTTAGCCCGAACGGGAATTTATTCCCTAACTATTTGGGAACTTTAGCATATTTGGATTCGGCAAAGCCGACGCTGCGCGAACGACTATAATAGTAAGTAAGGAAACTACACCAAAGGAGGTGAGAATAGAGTGCTGGTAATGGAGTTCAAGGCTGTCTTAAAAGAGCCTCAAAAAGTAGCAATAAATGAAGCTATTAGGACAGCTCGCTTTGTTAGAAACAAGGTACTCCGATTCTGGATGGATAATCGTGGGGTCGGGAAGAAAGAACTCTATCGCTACAACACTCAGTTAAGAGAGGAATTTGAGTTTGTAAAGCATCTTAACAGTCATGCTTGTCAAGCCTCTGTTGAGAATGTGGAACGTTCTATCAAACGCTTCTTTGACAATTGCAAGAAAAAGGTTCCTGGCAAGAAGGGATATCCTAAGTTCAAAAAGCATTCTCGGTCAGTAGAATACAAGCAATCTGGGTGGAAATTATCCCCAGACAAAAAGTCTGTCAAGTTCACCGATAAGAAAGGGATAGGCCAAGTTAAACTCAAAGGCAATTGGGACTTGTGGCGCTTAGACCAGAAACTCATAAAACGGGTTCGCATAGTCCAAAGAGCTGATGGTTACTACATTCAGTTCTGCGTAAAAGTTGATAATAAATCTGAGCCGTTACAAGCTACTGGTTGCAATGTAGGTCTAGATGTAGGACTGAAAGAGTTTTACACAGACTCCGATGGATACGCAGAACCTAATCCTAGATTCTATCGAAAAGGTGAAAAACGTTTAAAATTTTATCAACGCCGAGTTTCCCGGAAAAAGAAAGGCTCCGCTAACCGTAAGAAAGCCATTAATAAGCTAGGTAGACAACACCTCAAGATAAGTAGGCAGCGTGAAGAACATGCGAAGAGAGTTGCACGTTGCGTAATCCGGTCTAACGACTTGGTCGCCTATGAAGACTTGAGAGTGAAAAACCTGGTCAAAAACCATTGTCTAGCTAAGTCTATTAATGATGCAGGTTGGTATCAATTCCGGAAGTGGTTAGAATATTTTGGCGAAAAGTTTGGGAGAATTACTGTCGCAGTAAACCCTGCTTATACTAGCCAGAATTGCTCGGCATGTGGCGCAGTAGTGAAAAAGTCACTGTCAACTCGAACCCATGTTTGTAAATGTGGATGTGAGTTAGACAGAGACCATAACGCCGCAATCAATATCTTAACGAGAGCCTTGAGTACGGTGGGGCACACCGGAACTAAAATCAACGCTCGGGGAGACTCGACCTCTACTCTGCTTGGTTCCGACCTGGTTGAGCAAGTTGAATCGCTGAACCGAGAATCCCCTGGCTTATAGCCATGGGGAGTGTCAACCTCGATTCATTGTCTTGATGCAGTCGCTCATGGGGGAAACCACGGCAGTCGCTCATGGGGGAAACCACGGCAGTCGCTCATGGGGGGGACCACGCCAGTTGCTCATGGGGGAAACCCCCAAGACCGCACTGGCTCCCCAAGACCGCGCTGCCTCCCC
>NZ_JAAHIE010001124.1:0-1681 GCF_010671945.1 Moorena sp. SIO4E2 | reverse complement strand
AAGGAGTAATCGGGCAAAATTGTGTCCAAAACAGCTAGGGCTTCGTCTGCCATCATTGACTAGGTTGAAAGCCAACACACCAAACACTAGCTTTACTTTGACATAGAATTGCCAAAATTTCCGTGCATAATAGCAATTTTTTGCAATTTTTTACGAGTATTACCAGCAGATGGCGCACTCCAATCTAGGTCAAATTCCCGATTTTTTCAGGCAGACAATTTCGATAGGTCTTCTTTAAAATCAACTCAACGTTCTTTAAGTCTGGTATCCCAAGACGATTGAGTGATGAAAAAACAAGTTTTCGGAGCAGTTTCAGCCCTAGCATTCGCCGCATCTGTGCTGCCTATGGCCATTCCTAGTCTGGTACCAGTGGCTCAGGCTCAAGCCGGTTTTGTGCCGAATGCTCCCTATGTTGCCAGCGCTGGAATTGCTGGAGCTGCAGGGGATAGGCATTTTATTACCGTTGGTGTGGCTGTGTTTCCAATAAATGCTGTTGTGATTGAATGTACCAATCTCGCTGGTGTTCGTAAAGCAACGGTTACTAATCAGTTTGGTGAGAGAGTGGCAGCAACCACAGCAGTTTCTAAGAGTCCTGAAGGTGGTACCGCTCTGACGGTTACCTTGAATGAACCTGTTAAACCAGGCAATGTGCTGCGCATTGTGATGGATGGGGTAGAACAAAATCGAGAAGGGGGAGCGATGCTTTATCGAGTGTCTGCTCTGACCGAAAATATATCCTATCCCTTTCCTGTGGGTACGGCAATGTTGCTGGAGCCGGTCTTGAATGACTAGAGTCAATAGGGTTGTTCGCGTAGCGTGGCCAATAGGCCAAGGTTGAATGTTGTTTGGTTGAAGGTGGTTTGGTTGAAGGTTGAAGGTGGTTTGGTTGAAGGTTGAATGTTGTTTGGTTAAAGGTTGAAGGTGGTTTGGTTGAAGGTTGAAGGTGGTTTGGTTGAAGGTTGAATGTTGTTTGGTTGAAGGTTGAAGGTGGTTTGGTTGAAGGTTAAATGTTTTTTGGTTGAAGGTTGAATGTTGTTTGGTTGAAGGTTGAATGTTGTTTGGTTGAAGGTTGTTTGGTTAGACCTTGCAATATTCAGATTTTTATGATAAGCTGACACGCATTTAAATTGGGATTTTTGAAGCCTAGATCTCTTACAGCAAGGCTTGTGAGCGATCAAAATAAATGCTTAACAGCTTATTGCTTGCGTCAATTATTCTGACCTATTCCCTGTTCCTTGATCCGAAGTTCCTTGATCGGAAGTTCCCGAAGTTCTGTGTCTTTCGATATCCGAGCCAAGTACTTCAGGATGTTGTCAAAGGAGTTAAGCTAGCATCAACCACATGGACAACTTAAAGGAGAAGTTTTATATGGTAAGCGAAGGTAATCTGATCGATGCAGCTTGGCAAGCGCTGGAAGATTCGATTATCTATTATAAAGGTAATCCCGTGGGCACAGTGGCGTCGAAAGATTCGGAGGTGGAAGCCCTGAATTATGACCAGTGTTTTACGCGGGATTTCGCGGTGTCGGCTATGGCATTGCTGATGAGGGGCAAGGGAGAAATTGTGCGCAATTTCCTGATCGAAACCCTAGGGCTTCAAAGCCGTGAAAAGCATATGGATTGCTTTAAGGCGGGTCTTGGATTGATGCCAGCTAGCTTTAAAGTGATACATAAGAAGGAAC
>NZ_JAAHIE010001123.1:0-1683 GCF_010671945.1 Moorena sp. SIO4E2 | reverse complement strand
CGTTGTCTCGCATTTGTCGATTTCGCTTTTCAATCAAAAAAGCTAGATGTTCGTCCCAGTAGTCTCTACTTTTACCCTTTTTGATAGCACCTACACGCTTGTTGTACCACTGGTTTTGAGACTTAACTTTTCTTCCATCTAATATAAACGACTTACCTGTAGTAGACACGCAGGTTAACCAGTTATTTAAACCAGGATCAATCCCTAAGACTTCACCTGTTTGAGTAACTGCTTCAGGAGCTGTTCTCTCATAGACGAACTCTAGATACAAGCACCCGTTTCTTGGTACAAATCGATACTCTTTTATCGCTTTGTAGTCAATATTGGAAGGCATAGGTAGAAGGAAATGGTCTATCCCAAACCATGCTTTAATCTGTTTTCCTAGAGTAAACTTAAGCTGACCCTTTATCAGCTTCACCCATCTAGCCGGATAGCTAACAACAGCCAATCCCCCCTTTTTTCTATAATTAGGAACTCTAGGCTTGTTTGCTAGCTGACCTTTCTTATATAGCTTGTTTAAGGCTTTGTAAGACTTAAAGGATTCTATTACTCCGTGTAGTGTCTGCTGAGCACAAGCTGACCTCATTGCCTTGAAGTGATGATTTGTCTTCATTATCTTATCCAGATCGGCATTTGTAAGATACCTTCCAGCTTTGAACAACAATTGACGGCAGTAATAAATCCCGCAGTTAGTTAACTTGTTAGCTTCTGAACAGATAAACTCGATAATTGCTCTATTATCAGGTGTCGTAGTTATTAAATGTTGTTGACAACCATACATATTGCATCGACCTTTTGCTGTGCTAATTTAATTATATACTACCGTAATGAATGGGTCAAACATATGCCAGAAAAAAAGAGAAGAGTCGGGAGACCAAGTATCTATGAGGAAAGCAAAAAGACTTACAGTGTTAAGGTTACAAAAATAGCTTGGGGAAATATTAAAAATATGGCAGAGTCTTCTGGCTTGAGCTTGTCTGAGTTCATGGAGTACCTAGGAAGGAATGGAAAACTACCTTAAACACGATAGCCGGGATAAATCCCGGCACGCTCCACGCCCACCCAATAAATTAGGTGGCTAACTCTCGCTTGTTACTTTCCTGTTTCACTATCTTGATTCACCCTGAAAGCTTAACCACTCAACCTTAACCCTGCAACCAACTAACCTTCAACCAATTAACTTTCAACTGTATCCGATTGTTACTGTTTGACCCGGTGGGTGGAACGGGCATCTTGCCCGTTTCCTGCCTCGGACAGGCTTTCCCAAAACTGGCAAAGAGGTGGAAAATCAGGGCCAGCCTTTTGGTGGTGCGTTACGGGGCAGACTATCTCAACCCTGGCTACGAGGCGAAAAATAAGGGCAAGTCCGCCCCTAACACACCCTACGCCTTCAACCTTCAACCTACTGAATGCTTACTAACCCTTCAACCTTAACCCTCCAACCAACTAACCTCCAACCTTCAACTTTCAACCAACTAACCTTCAACCTAAAAATTAGCCCGCTGCCTGAGTTAGCAAAGACTCCAATTGTCCCTTACCGTCTAAATCATACAACTCATCGCAACCGCCAATGTGTTGGTTATTGATAAAAATTTGGGGTACCGTTCGACCTCCGTTGGCTCGTTCCGCCATCTGGTTTCTGGCATTGTCGTCCCCATCGATTTTATACTCGGTGTAGTCAAC
>NZ_JAAHIE010001122.1:0-1683 GCF_010671945.1 Moorena sp. SIO4E2 | reverse complement strand
AAACAAATGCTTCGCCAAGCCGGTTTTAGAGAAATACCAGGTAAAGGAAGCCATACAAACTGGATACATCCTCTTTATGCTGGGAAACTCACAGTTTCAGGTAAAGACGGAAACGATGCTAAGCCCTATCAAGAAAAGAATGTAAAAAAAGCTATTGAGGAAGTAGAAGGTAACATTAATGATGAGCAAACTTAAATATAAAATGATAATTCAATGGTCAGAAGAAGATAATTGTTTTTTAGTTGGTTTCCCCGACTTCCCCGGACAAAAATGGCGGACTCATGGAGAAACTTATGAAGAAGCAGTTAAGAATGGAACTGAAGCTTTAGAATCTTTGGTAATAGCCTATCAAGAAACAGGTGAAACTCTTCCCGAACCAACTATTAGTAAGGCAGCGTAGTGCGAACGGGCCCCGCGTGACCTACGGTCAATCGCGTAGCGTAGCCCTTTGGCCTAATCGCTGATCTTGTAGGGTGCGCCCTTCGACAGGGTAACCCACCAAACCAAACACTATGCGATCGCATACCCAGTATGTTCACGAATCTCGGGGGGATGAAAAGCCAGAACAATCCTATCCTTCGGTACTCCTGTGGCAACCAATTCATCCGTGATCCCATCTTCAATTGACATCTTTAGCTTACCGGGAATATTCAGCTTAGTAACCCAAGTCTTGGGCTTGATATTTGCCTACATTCGTGGTAATGCAGCCAAACTCTTTGGGAAGTAGTAGCTGGCATGGAGAAAGCCGTCGAAATATTCCAGGTATTACGCGATCGCGGAGCCATGGGACTGTGGGAACATGTTAAGGAACAGTTCAACGACCTGAAACAAACAGTCATCGAACAAATCAATAACATGGTAGTTACCCAGGTGATCACCGCCGGGGTGAAGTGGATTCTGAGCTTGTTAAATCCAGCATCAGCATTTGTCAAAGCCGCCATGGCAATTTATGACATCATCATGTTCTTTGTTAATCGCGGTAGTCAGGTGCTGGAATTGGTAAATGCAGTTGTGGATGCCGTGAGTGCGAACGCGCCCCGCGTGACCTACGGTCAATCGCGTAGCGTAGCCCTTTGGGCTAATCGCATCCGGTGCAGTTGGTGGTGCTGCGAAGTTGGTAGAGAATGCTTTAGCGAAAGCTGTACCAGTGGTGATTGGGTTCTTGGCTTCGCTGTTGGGTATTGGTGGTTTGGCGAAGAAGGTTGAGAAAATTATTGGTAAGATTCGCCAGCGGATTGATCAGGCGATTGATAAGGTGTTGTTGAAAGCGAAGGGGTTATTTAAGGGCAAAAACGGTAAGGGGAGTAAGAATCAGCAAAGTAAAGAAAAAGTAGTTGAAGGCGGACTTAGAGACTTACATGTTGAAGAGAATAAATATTTAAAGGACAATAAAATAACTAAAGCTGTAAGCATTCAGCCGTCAGCGGTCAGCCGTGAGCTAAAAGCTCACGCTACTTGAGGTGCTTTCCGTAACATAGATTAAACGAATACTTACCTGTTTTCTTGATCCCAAGCGCGAGTGGGGGAAACCACGGCAGACCGCGAGTGGGGAGGGGCTGTGTGCGGAACCTGCGTCCGCACCGCTGTTTGCCCCGTGGGAACCCCCGCAGGTCGGCACTGCCTCCCCTGTTCCGAAGCTGCATCGCTTATTCAAAAGCTGTTCGGTGTAGCTTGCCCATAGCC
>NZ_JAAHIE010001121.1:0-1685 GCF_010671945.1 Moorena sp. SIO4E2 | reverse complement strand
CCAGCCTGACTTGATCTTACTGGATGTGATGATGCCCCGCATGACGGGCTATGAAGTCTGTGCAAAAATTCGCCAGAAGTTTTTGCCCAGTGAACTTCCGGTGATCATGTTAACCGCCAACAATCAAGTTTCCGATTTGGTAGAAGGGTTTACTTTTGGGGTAAATGATTATCTGACTAAGCCTTGTTCTAAACATGAATTGTTAGCCCGAATTAAAAGTCATCTACGGCTTTCTAAAATTACCTCTGCTTATGGTAAGTTTGTCCCCCATGATTTTTTGCGCTTCCTGGGATATGACAGTATTGTTGATGTTAAATTAGGGGATCACGTTCAAAAAGAAATGACTGTTCTTTTTGCTGATATTCGCTCTTTTACCAGCCGATCAGAACAGTTATCTCCTCAAGAAAATTTTAATTTTATTAATAGCTATCTGAGTCGAGTTAGTCCAGCAATCCGCGCTCACAACGGTTTTATTGATAAATACATTGGAGATGGAGTTATGGCACTTTTTCCTGAGTCTGCGGATGATGGGGTTCAAGGTGCACTTGAGATGCAACAAACAGTTGCGCTCTACAATCAGCATCGGTGCCAAAGTGGTTATGTTCCGATTACTATCGGTATTGGTTTACATACAGGTAGCTTAATGCTAGGAACCATCGGTGAACAAAAGCGGATGGAAAGTACGGTTATTTCTGATGCAGTGAATCTTGCTTCCCGCTTGGAAGGATTAACCAAACTTTATGGTGCAGGGATTATGATTAGCCAACAAACCCTCTATAACCTGAATCAGTTTCAAAAGTACAGTTATAGGTTTCTGGATCGAGTCAAAGTTAAGGGAAAAAATAAACCGGTGGCAGTATTTGAGCTATTTGATCAAGATCAGCCGCAACTGAAGCAGTTAAAGAGACAAACTAAGAGTAACTTTGAACAAGCTGCATTTCTCTACCATCGGCAAGCCTTCGCCCAAGCTGAACGGATATTTCAGTCAGTTTTACAAACCAATCCCGAGGATAAAGCAGCCATGCTCTATGTCAAACGCTGCCAAAGGTATCAAAGTTATGGGGTGCCAGAGGACTGGGAACGGGCAGAAGCGTTGCACGAGTAATAATTTGGCGTTGCCCAATTGTGCAATATAGCGCTACGTGTAAGGCAAGAGGCAAGAGGCAAGAGGCAAAAGTTTACGTGCATTAGCAAATGAGCTTTTATCAATGTCCTAACTTTAATGAGTAGTGCTATAATTGAGGGTAATGGGTAAAAAAATAAACTATGAACCTAACCGAAACAACCGGACAGTATCTCATTCTTTGTTATCAGTAATTTATCATTATACTTTGATAAGTACTCGGACATAAAATCTAGAATTGCTGATTAACTATCCTTAGCATAATTCCGTCAAAGACATCAAACTATTCACAAAAGTCTGAACACTCTGCTCTGATAAATCCACAATCGGTAAGGTAAATTCTACATTTCCATAACACTTACTAATCGAGCGGCGGTAAGCTGGATCATAATGAGTTTCAAGCAAATCTCCTACCAAAGCATGACCTTGACCCTGATCAATCATTCCATACCACTGGTTAATTTTTTTCCAGCCATAGCGAGACCTTAGACACTCTAGTTTAGCTTTGCAAAACTCAGGGTTAGTACCCAAGTGAGGATACTCTTGCAACAACCATTCAATT
>NZ_JAAHIE010001120.1:0-1687 GCF_010671945.1 Moorena sp. SIO4E2 | reverse complement strand
GTATTTGAATGCTCCTGTCAACTTAGAGTTGATTTCGCTCATTTCCAAATCTAAATCAGATTGCCCCTCAAATAGCACTGGGTTATAAGGGATAAATTTTAAATCTCCCCAAGAATAAGAAGTCTCATCTTGACCAGAAGCCAGTAAATGTGCTTGTTGAAATGACTGAAGCACAAAGTTCGTTTGAATAATTGGGGAATAACTTGAATCTCGTTGCGGATGCAATCGTTCCACCATTAGTGCAAAAGGAAAATCTTGATGATCTAGTGCTTCCAGAACAGTTTGCTGCACTTGCGTTAACAGTTCAGTAAAACTACCTGCACCTTTGATAGTGCTTCGCATGGGGAGCATATTAACAAAATGCCCAAATATGCTATTGAACTCTGAGCGACTCCGACCCGTTACAGGTGAGCCAACAATAATATCTTCCTGCAAAGTATATCTATACAATAAAACCTGATAGACTGCCAAGAGCAGAGTGTAGAGAGATACTTTCCTGGTATCAGCCAGCTTCTTTAACTTTTGTGTTAGTTCTAAAGATAAACTAAAGACACAGGAATCTCCTTTATAGGTTTGGATCGGAGGTCGCGGATAATCAGTGGGCAGTTGCAATACAGGCAAATTGCCCTCTAGTTTTTGTTGCCAATAATCCCATAGCTGCTTTCCTCTGGCACTCTCCAGTAACTCTTGTTGCCAATGAACAAAGGTTGGATAGCTATAGCTTGGAGGAGCAAGAGGAGTAGATTGCTGAGTCTGGAGCTGATGATAAATAACAGGTAACTCTTCCACCATAAGATTTAGCGACCAACCATCACAGACAATGTGGTGTACAGATACGATAAAGGCGAGCCCCTGTGCTCCCTGTTGAAAAAATCTGACACGCATTAGCGGACCATTTTCTAGGTCAAAAGGCTCTTGGTGAATAGCTCTCACCTTTTGTCGCACCTCTTCTATACTCCAACTGATAGCATCAATCACTTGAAAGTCTAAAACAGGGGTTTCCAAAACCTGTCGATAAGGTTTGTTATCTAAACTGGGAAAACAAGTATGCAGGCCAGGATGTCGCTTGAGTAAATGCTCAAATACTTCCTTCCAAGCTGAAACATTGCTAGCTTCAGGCATTCTACCTGCGAAGGAAACATTATAAGAGTAACTGTCTGGGTCTAAGTACCAGACAAACCAAAGAGACTGTTCATTCAGAGATAGGGGAGGATACGGACTAGTTTCCTCATAAGGCTTTAGTGGTTCTGAAAGAGCCTCAGAACTATCAGTAGTAGAAACGTTCTGAAGTAATCGCAATAATTCAGCTTTATTTTGGGCAATAAGTTCTCGAATTTCTTGAGTTAATGTTCCCTTGGGAGCACGAATCTTTAGTTGCTCACCTTCAGCAGACAATAGGATGCCTTTGCTAGCAATTTGAGATAGAACTTGATTCAGGTTCATAAAGTAATTTCCTCCATATCTTCACAAATATCTTCAGGATCTGAATTATCATAGTCAGTAATTTTTTCTAACAAAAGCTGCTGGGTTATTTGCTCATTTACTAAGTATGCGATTTGGGCAGTACTCGCCCCTCCAAATATTTTTTGAAAAGGTATATCCCATCCCAGTTGCCTTTTTAACAAATTCCGCAATTCACCTGCCATCAAAGAATCTAGCCCCATATCTATAAGAGGTTGAGCTACAT
>NZ_JAAHIE010000112.1:0-17037 GCF_010671945.1 Moorena sp. SIO4E2 | reverse complement strand
GCAACAGGCAACAGGCAACAGGCAACAGGCAACAGGCAACAGGCAACAGGCAACAGGCAACAGGCAACAGGCAACAGGCAACAGGCAACAGGCAACAGGCAACAGGCAACAGGCAACAGGCAACAGGCAACAGGTACACAAGAGATGTACCTCATTAGGTTGGGGAACGCTAGATGGCAAGGAAATTATAATGCCTGGGAAGACGACAGGCTTAGGGTGGGTTAGGGAAGGGCTCGTACTCATTTTCCGCCTCGTGGCCAGGGTTGGGACAGACCGCCGGGAAATGAAACAGGCAAGATGCCTGTTCCACCAACAGGCTCATTCCACCCACCGGGTCAAACAGAATCCCCCAAATTCAATTCGGGGGAGTGGCTTAAGGTAAGGATTCAGCCGTCAACCGTCAGTGGTCAGCCCTCAGCCCTCAGCGGTTGGCCCTCAGCGGTTGGCCCTCAGCGGTTGGCCTTTAGCTGAAAGCTGATAGCTGAAAACTGATAGCTGTTCGCGAAGCGTGCGCGTAGCGCTTAAGCTGAAAACTGATAGCTGTTCGCGAAGCGTGCGCGTAGCGCTTAAGCTGAAAACTGATAGCTGATAGCTTACGGCTCAAGTCATGATTCATTCCGCTTGCAACGGTGCATCCAACACTTTAGTAATGCGATCGCGTGCGCCTTCTAAGTGGGCTAAGCTAGCAGTATCAAGGTTTTTCCCTTGTTTGTTCAAGGTTTTTGCGATCGCATCCCGCAATTGACGGAGTTTATACCGGGCTAAGACCCGAGCATCATCAGGAGTATTAAAGGTTTGGATAGCAATAATAAATTCAGGGAAGGTGCGGGCACTTTCTAGACTATTGGAATTGCGCAGTGCCATGTTCACTAAAAGACTCATATACTGCCGTTGCAATCCCCGACGCAAGCTAGAGATTGGCTCAATTTTACCTTTAGTATCTAGTTTCCAGATGCTATCTTGAACGGTGTCAAACACTTCTGCCATGGTCAAGGCTTCCCCGGAACTAGTTTTCAGTTGAGCATCCCGCAAACGAGCCAACCGTTCTGATGAAAATAAATCCCCGAGCACAATGGTTTGAACTAACATCACTCGGTCATGAATGGGATAATCTAGGGGGAAAATAGTGGTAAAAGCACCCCAGTGAGTCCAGCGAGATGGGGCTAACTGGTTCAGTAGTTGGGGTGAGAAGTTAAAGGTATCTTCAGCAAACATATACTCCCCGAGCATGGCTAAAGCCTGACGCTGTTTTTCCACAGGGATGGGTTCAAAGGGGAGTGTGCCAGTCTTGCCACCAGTGTAGTTTCGATTAAAGGTTTGTCCCCCAATATAACCAGTAAGGGACATAGCGTTATCAAAGAAATAGGAGAAGACCGTATCAAAGCGATCGCGTAAATCCCCAGCACTTTCTTCAGGCAGCAGGTAACTGGTGTTCAAGCGTTTCCAAATTCCCTTAGCATTCTCCATTTGCCACTGAGAGTAGCGCAATGGATCACCACTAAGGTCCCAAACCTTAGCTTCTGGGTCAATAAAATCGAAAGTATCCTCATCTGTAGCATAGGATAGTCCCATTTCGGACCCTTCAGCCGCAATTTTGCGCAGTGTGCGTAATTCTTGTTGAGGAGTTAGAGCATCAATAGGAGTGTAGCCATACTTAATCACCCACTTATCATAGGGACCAACCACTGTCGAGAAATAATCTCCCTGTTCCATTCCCTCTGGCGCTAGATTAACTGGCACATAATCCATTACTGACGCCACTAGCCCTTGGTTGCGGGTAATCTCAATATTATTCAATTCCTCTGGACTCAACATGGTGCTGCCCCGGAAATTGTGGCGCAATCCCAGAGTATGACCCACTTCGTGAGCCGTCAGGTAGCGCAAATACTGCTCGATGAAGGTTTTCATTTCCTCACCACTGGGCAACTGGTGGTTTACCATCGATAGAGACAATGCTCCAAACTTAGCTTGCTGAGCTGATACCATCCCAAAACAGAACTCATGGTCTGGGACTTGGGTTAGTCCGGTTAGGAATTGCCCAGCTGGTAGGGTCAACTGAGCCGCTTTGCCAGGATTGCTCTTGAGGATTTCCTGCCATTTGAGGTAAGGACTTTTGATGCCATTACTACACAGGGAACCATTAAACGGGAATTGGGATAACCCAGATAATGCCTGGGATTGAGGCTGGGAAGCAATAGCCTGGTATTCCGCTTTGATCCAGCGCACCGCATTAGCATCAATAATCACGTCTGCATCCAAGATTTCCCCAGTCAAGGGGTTCACTCGGGATGGTCCCATAGCGATAATGCCTGGGAATGAGGGAAAAGAATTCGACCAGCGAATGGTGTTATAGCGAATATCAGCCGGGTCCCAGGTCGCATCATCTGGCATTTGCCGCACTTCAATGGCATTGTCAAACCCTGCCTCCCGAAACGCTTCATTCCACATCAAAATCCCCTCCCGAATTGCATCTCGGTACTCTAGAGGTACAGTATTTTCAATCCAAAATACAATCGGTTCTTTTGGGGGGGATACAGTAGCAGTAGGGTCTTGTTTTTCTAAATTCCAGCGCCTGATATAACGGATAAAGGGCTGTTTGCGGTTTTGATTGGATAGATTTTGATAAGCACTGATGAAATAGCCTACCCGTTCATCCGCTAGTCGATGACGGTAACCATTGTTAGTCGGTAGTTGAGAAAAGCTATAGCGGACACTAAGATTAAAAGCCCGTTGATCTGGCAGACTCCTTAAGGGAAAGAATAAATCTCCTCCACCAGAAAAGCCATAAACCGACTCAATCTCTACATTCAACGGAAATGCTTGAGCGTCACTGACATAGGATTTTTGAGGGTCTACTCCATAACTGCCTCCTAATATCCAAGGAAAAGCCGATGCTAGTCCAGAGAAAGACCCATCGCTGACTAGGAGTGGTGTTAAATCCACCAACAGAGTTTTTCGTTCTGGATGAATACTGGTAATGGGCAGGGAATATAGCACCGAATCACTAAAAGAACGCTTAACAGAACGCTCTTGGGGGTCACCGGGTCGAGTACGGAAGTAGATATTTGGTATGACTAAATCTATGGTCTTCTGTCGGCGGCGGAATTGGAACAAAAAATCATTAACTGGCCAACCTGTTTGGAGCCCCAACTCCCCAATTCCCGAAGCAAGGGTGACAACACATAGGAAGTTTTGATTTAGTTGATCGGGCTCAATTTCTAAATAAACTTTGTCTTTTTCTTTATTGCGGTAGAGGGTGAGTAATCCTGCTAATTCTTCGGCATCTTCTACGACCTTATCAAAGGGCTTTAACTTGGAATTACTACTATCTGAATCGGATAAATCCTCTGAGGGTGCCTCTGAGGGGCCTTCAGCAATTTCAGGAGTTTGAACTTGGTTATGGGCTAAGGTTAGTTGGGGCGAGTCAACAATCTGTTGACCCAACTGTTGATCCAAAGTATTGCCCCTTGGAGTAGATAGAGCTATGGTTTGGAGGTACAAAGGGGATAGTACCAAGACGAATGCACACACACATAATATCAAGAACTTTATTCTTTTCATCGATTAATCACTAATTTTTTTTTTACGAAAATAAAGAGGACTGATTAATAATTATCATGGTTAGGAATCATGAAAGCTTAAAAATTTAAACTTCATCACTTCATATCATAATTACCAACTTCCTAAATTTGACAATTAATTATTGATTATAGCGTTTATGACACTTATAGCAGTCGCCAGGGCAGTTAGGACATGACAAAAGTCTCACACCCTTTGTAAGCGCAAGAGTTTGACTTCTGACTTCTGACTTCTGACTTCTGACTTCTGACTTCTGACTTCTGACTTCTGCTATATAATGTCCCTTCATTTTTTTTATCCCTACTCCCTACTCTCTACTCCCTACTCCCCAAGACGAAAGTACTTCAACCAATTGATAGCTGCTAGAGTTACAATTGATTAGTTGTTGATTAGTTTAATCTTTATAGCTTCTGATTCCTAAGTATTACTTAAGTATTACTATCAATGGGAAGCACAGAGCAGAGCCATGGTTTTAGATGTTCTATTTATTTTTATTCAAGATGGTGTGATTTTACTATAGTGGTTTTACTATAGCTTTTTTTAATTAAATAGACGAATCAATGGACTAACCCTTCAAGCACCCCGAAATTTCCACACCTTGGGTTAGTCTAGATCTATTTTTCCTGTACTTTGAGCCTTGGCAGTTCAAAAAAACCTAAGCATTCAGCCGTCAGCTAATGCGCTACGCGCACGCTTGGCCTTGGCCGTTGGCCACGCTACGCTAATGGCCACGCTGCTTGAGGTGCGAACAGCTATCAGCTATTAGCGAGTAGGCGCTTTAACTGCACTGGGTCGGATCAGTCAAACGAGCAGGGATTGTCAACCAGCCATACTCGTTCGTAAGCTTGTTTACTACCTCCCGTTGATTAGTTAATTAGCTGACGGCTGACGGCTGATAGCTGAATGCTTACAAAAAAACTGTACAGTGACTTCAAGTCAAGCTATACTTTGAGCAGTCAGCTTTCAGGTATTTATTAGTCAGCCCTTGCAGCTGACTACTTAAGCTCAGAAGTATAGTTGACTGAAAGTAGTGTCAGCTAAATTAGGTAAGCATTCAGCAAATGCGCTACGCCCACGCTACTTGAGGTGCTGTCAACAGTCAGCTCATCAACGGCAGGTAGTAAACAAGCACCAGGGGTTATGCTACGTCTGGTTCAGAATCCCTGCTGGTTTTACTAATCCGACCCCGTGCAGTTAAAGCGGCTGATACGCGACACGCTGATAGCTGATAGCTTAAACTTGATTAGCAGCCAAGCTATTGATAACACTAGACACCAAAGTCAGAACGATGGCCCCAAAAAAAGCTGGCCAGAAACCGTTGACCATAAACGCAGCAGGAGTGAAATAGGATGCCAGGGATAGGGTGATAGCATTAATCACCAACAGAAATAGTCCCATGGATAAAATTGTGATGGGCAAGGTCAGAATCACTAGAATCGGTCTAATGATGGCGTTCACTAAACCAATGACTACTACCGCTACAGCAGCTGCACCAAAACCACTAATGGTAATTCCTGGTACCAGGTAAGCAGTAATCATTAGTGAGATAGCACTTAGCAGCCAAGTCAAAAATATATTAAGCATCGATCTCACAAAAATATCGCTCACTATGATTTTAGCGATTCTGGCAAGATTAGCCTGTAAGCATTCAGCCGTCAGCTATGAGCTATCAGCTTTCAGCCATCAGCATATGTGCTAGGCACACGCGATCGCGTTCAGCTTTCAGCTATCAGCTTTCAGCCATCAGCATATGTGCTAGGCACACGCGATCGCGTTCAGCTATGAGCTATCAGCTTTCAGCCATCAGCATATGTGCTAGGCACACGCGATCGCGTTCAGCTTTCAGCTATCAGCTTTCAGCCATCAGCATATGTGCTAGGCACACGCGATCGCGTTCAGCTATGAGCTATCAGCTTTCAGCCATCAGCATATGTGCTAGGCACACGCGATCGCGTTCAGCTTTCAGCTATCAGCTTTCAGCCATCAGCATATGTGCTAGGCACACGCGATCGCGTTCAGCTATCAGCTTTCAGCTTTCAGCCAACGGCTGAGCACTGACCGCTGACCGCTGACGGCACCTCAAGCAGCGTGCGCGAACGCGCATATGCTTACCTTTGGTATAACTCAAGTGATTATGCATCACAGTATGATTAAATTGGACGATTGCAGCAATAAATCTTTATGTTTTTCCGGCTACTGGTTACATTCTTATTTGCGTGCTCTGTTTTTTGTTATCCCTTACCCGTTCACGCCAAGAGTATAGCCTGCGATGGGAAACAACTCGTGGGAGCAGACTTATCTGGTGAAGACTTACAGAAAGTCAAAATTACCTATTGCAATTTGGACCAGGCTAACTTAGCCGATGCCAAATTGATCCAAGCATCTATCAAACATACTACCCTGAATAATGCTAATCTCCATGGAGCAGACTTGACCAAGAGCGACACCTACAACATTAGCTTCAATGATGCAGATTTAACTGATGTCATCTTTACTGGTGCCTTACTGCAACGTGCCAGTTTTGATGGGGCTGACATCACCGGTGCTGATTTTACTAGCACCCTGATCCAACCGGTCAGAGAACGGTTAAAACTCTGCGATGTAGCAAGTGGGGTGAATCCTACAACTGGTGTGGTGACTCGTGACTCTTTGGGGTGTTGGTAAGGTGTTGAATGTTGACTGTTGAATGTTGACTGTTGAATGTTGACTGTTGAATGTTGACTGTTGAATGTTGACTGTTGAATGTTGACTGTTGACTATCAAATAGTCAACAGTCTTGATCGATGGGGCTTACTTGACCGATGGTATGCTGGATGGTGTGCAAATTTGATAACTGTTTGCTAGAGGTGCATCTGAAAACTGGTGTTGCGACTTGTGAGTCTTTGGGATGTCGATTAAACGAGTAGGTGTAATTGGTGGAGGACAACTGGCCTGGATGATGGCAATGGCTGCCAAATCTTTGGGTATTCGGCTAGTGGTTCAAACTCCTAATATTACTGATCCAGCTGTCTGTGTTGCTGCTGAAACTGTCTTTGCTGCTATTGATGATGGGGTGGCTACCGAGCAAATGGCATCTCGCTGTGATGTGATTACCTTTGAGAATGAATTTATTAACCTCCATGCCCTGAAATATCTGGCAAAGCGGGGAATTTGCTTTTACCCCCGACTAGAGGCCCTAGCGCCACTGTTGGATAAATATGACCAACGCTGCTATTTCGATCGGATTGGTTTACCCCAGCCAGAGTTTATCAGTCTGGAGGGGGAAGTGGGTAAGCAGGAATTAAAGTCCCTAGCCTCTTCTCGAACCCCCATCAACCTGAGTGAGTTAGAGTTTCCTCTGGTGCTGAAAGCGCGACGCCAAGGTTATGACGGCAAGGGTACGTTTATTATTAAAGACAGTCATAGCTTACAGGAAACTTGGAACCAGTTAAGCAATCAACCTGTGGTGCTAGAAGAGTTTATTCCCTTTGAACGGGAGTTGGCAGTAATGGCTGCTCGTTCTGTAGATGGGGAGGTGGTGGTTTACCCGGTGGTGGAAACTCAGCAGGAAGAACAGGTGTGTCGGCGAGTGATTGCACCGGCCCAGATTAGCCCAGATACGGTGGCGGAGGTGAATGCGATCGCAAAAACTCTCCTGACTAGTTTAGAGGTAGTGGGAGTCTTTGGGATTGAGTTATTCCTGACTAGCAATAACAAAGTTTTGGTTAATGAAGTGTCCCCTCGTACCCATAATTCCGGTCATTACACCATTGATGCTTGCGAAACCTCTCAATTTGAGCAGCAACTGCGAGCCGTGGTAGGTTTACCCTTAGGTAGCCCACAGATGCATTGTCCCAGTGCAGTAATGGTCAATCTTTTGGGTTATGAATCTTCCCAGGATGATTACCAACAGAAACGGCAGACCTTAGCCAGTTTACCAGGGGCGTTTGTCCATTGGTATGGTAAGACTCAATCCCGCCCAGGACGTAAGTTAGGTCATGTTACGGTTTTGAATGATGGGAATTCGGTACAAGAGGTAATTGAGAAGGTTGAATCGGTTTGGTATGGCTAATACTCAGAATTAAGAATGTAGAATGTAGAATGTAGAATGTAGAATGTAGAATTAAGAATGTAGAATCTAGAATGTAGAATCTAGAATGTAGAATCTAGAATGTAGAATCTAGAATTAAGAATGTAGAATCTAGAATGTAGAATCTAGAATTAAGAATGTAGAATGTAGAATGTAGAATGTAGAATTAAGAATGTAGAATGTAGAATGTAGAATGTAGAAGTCTCAATTCTCAATTCTCAATTATTAATTCTTAATTATTAATTCTAAATTCTAAATTATTAATTCTACATTCTACTACTCCCTACTCCCTTTGCTAAAGCAGTAGATAACTGGCGTAAGCGATCGCTAACTTCTAAATTGACTTCGTGAGCCTTTAAATGTTCGGGCATTTCAGCCATTAGTAAGGGATTTTCTTCTAACCATTCATTCTGGGCTACTCCTCGCCACACGGCTTCATATTGAATAAAGCGATCGCGCAATTGATCGAGTTCTTGTAGGCAAAATTGCTCAAACCCTGCGGCCTCAAAGATGGCCGAACGCAAATAGGTTTCAAACGCTGTGATATCCGTTTCAACTTCCAAGATTACCTCCTCCGCTGAATTGGTAGGTTTTGGTGGCACATCCCCAGAGACTTCACGAATACCTAATAGCTCATGGCGCAGCTTGGGATCATAGAGCAACTTTGACCCACGATTTACATATCGTCTTAGGACGCTGAAAGCCTTCTCTTCCCCACTGTAGTAAATATCGACTACTTCTATATCGGCTCCCAGTCTTTTCACAATACGCTGACGAGTTTCACTCCCTAAAGGACCAGGAATTAAGGAGTCGGCAACGGGACGGGCAAAGCGAAGAAATAACGCGGTCAAACTTCGACTTAAGAGTTCCACAAACTGCTCGGGATTACCAATAAGTCGCTGCTCTAATTCCTGGGTTTTCCAGAGTAACGTGGTCAGATGGTCAACTAACTTTAATGCCTCTTCTTTGATTTCTAGGGCAAGGTTATGAGCAATATCTACTAAGAAAATGCTAATGGTAGCAGAAAGTTCTTTCCGCCAGTTATAGTTAGTTACTTGAGCATCAAATATACCGGAATCATTTTCATTGAAAATTCGTTCTTTTCTTTGCTCATTATTATTCCTGATTTCTTCAATGTTACTCTCAATATCCTCGAGATATCGAGACCGAAATTTTTCTAGGATATCTGACGTGAGAGATTCTTCCCCTGCTGCCGTAGACTTGCGAATATTATCGTTATAATAGTCGCTCAGGTCTGCTTTAATGGTTTTCCACTTTTCTTCCCACCACTGGGAAAATTCAATACGCCGTTGATTTTCTTGTAATCGCTTGGCTTCCGCTGGATTCTCAGGATATCGCTTACTAACGATATCAAAAATTTCTTTTGATGTTGTGAGTATTTTATTGATTAAAGCATCACAACGTTTCTGTAAAACACTAACCCGTTCATTATTAATATAATCAGTAATGCGAGCCTTGATTTCCTGAATACCAGTCGCTTCCTGTCTTAAAGCTTCTTCGTCTTCGATACCTGTCAGACAGTTAAGCTTATTTAAAATTGATTCCGGACTGCCAACACATTTGAATGTTTGTTCATTAGCAAAACCATTTAATACTAAATAAGCTCCCGCTGAACCATGGACAATTCGCTGAGGAGATAATTGTGCTCGTCGATACCAATCTTTTGATGCTACATCCAGATGTTCTTGAAGAGCTGCTGGACTAGCAAACTGATCAATCCGACTCAAGAAAACGAAAAGTTTATCGGCAACGTTTACATTCTTGTCACCCTGCTCAGTAAACTCAAGAATTTGAAGTTCTGCACCCCGAATACTAGAAAATTGCTGCACCACAATCACAGCATCACAATCTGATAGCATTTCTCTAGATTCCTCTATATGCTTGGCTAACCCTGAGTCTAATCCAGGCACATCATAGAAAACAATACCTTCAGCTTGGACGAGTTTATTGGTATAGAGTCTAGCTTCTAATACTGCATGGGCGTATTGCTCATCAGCAACATACTTGTTCAGGTCTTTGTTAATGTCTTCAAGGCGACTAAATGGGAGAGTTTTCCGACCTTCGCTACGAACTTGTCTTAAGGTGTCTTGATACTTTCGGATTGTATCTAAATCTTGTTTAGCTCCATCTCTATGCCTAGAATTACTGTTGGATTCTGACTCCAGTTCATGCAACAGACTAGTAAATTGTTCTTCGGTTTTAGGCTCAACTTCTAGCCTTTGCTGAGAATCTTGTTCAACGGAATAAATTTGTGTAGTTGTAAAGGTACAACGTCCAGCTTTTGCTGGCAGTAAATCACAATCTAACCAGGCATTAACAAAGGTACTTTTTCCGGCTTTTTCCAAGCCCACAACAGCAATCCGAAATTCTCGCTTTTTCAAGCGTTCAAGCTGACGACGAGCGGGTTTTTCTTCTTCCAACAGCACCTCTTTGAGGTGACCAGGAACTCCCGCTTGAGGAAGCCTAGCTAAATCAACAGCGTGGCGCAGCACAGTTAAGGCGTCACTTAAACGAGTTTCATAATAGGATGAAGCAGTTTTCCAATCCATTTTTCCAATCTCTTTTATAGCGTTTATTGAATGTATGAGGTAAAGTAAGCAACCTCAAAGTCCCCCTTTTTAAGGGGGATTTAGGGGGATCCCTTGGTACCTCATGGGAAACAGAATTGCTATAATTCCTTAAGCGCAGATAAAATTTTCTAAACCATCTAGGTTGATAAGACGAGCAATTTTATTGATTTTAGCATCACCATCAGGTAGCTTCTTCTTAAGACTGTATTTTGTCTCCTGAGCAATCATCCCTTCACCTTCAGGAATTATCAGCTGGATATAAGCATATTCTTCACTATAAAAATTGATACTACTTCCACTGAAATTAAGATTGACTTTTTGCTCAATAGCTTGGACTGAACCATCACATAAAAAATAAGATGCAGAGGATATAAGTTTTTTAACACGACTTGAAGGAATCTGAAGACCTGGATTCAATCCACTGAATTGATGAGAAGGAACAACCAAGCACAAAACAGAAGGCTTTCTTGATAATCCAGTAAGTCTAGGTTGATAGTCATATAAATATCGGTCTCTAGCTTTTACTTGAGGCTCCCTTATATTTCTATTTACTTGAGGCTGTCTTATATTTCTATCTTTATTTAATTTACGTCTTTGCTCTGATTGTTTAACTGCAATATAATATAATGCAGGAAGTATGAAAGCTACAATAATTATTACTGTAAACATTCCGTTATTATCTTGAATTGGGACCAAAAAATTAGGAAATTCCATTGCTTCTGGGATTTGTGCGATTTCCTTTAGGAAAGGAATTTGAAATATAAATAAATCCTTGATTGGACTGGACAAGAAAGGTTTACAAAATTTGAAGTCATTGTCGAGAGTCGAATTTTTATCTATGCCAAAATAGTGACAAATATCTTCACTATTCTCTGGGTCTAGATAAGCGATCGCTTCATAGAGACACCCCCGATCACGATTTTTAATAACCGCATAAATTTCCTTGAACTGCTCTTGATAGATTTTTAGGGGGTCTTGGTAGTCTTGATTCATTTCATTGCGGTACTCTTCATACTAAACATAATCATGAAAATTAGTAACTTAAACAGGTTACTTTATCATTTTACAAAATCAACATAAACTACCTCAGTACTTTTCCAGCTTTCTTAATATTATCCTCAAGTTGTTTAGCTTCTAGTTGTAGGTAATTCCATATGGATAAGTCTTGTTGATGAGACAGTCTAGCTTGATCGTGGGCTTTGTCGAGCCGCTCTTGATAACGGTCTACAATTTCCTTTTGAGAAGATTCAACTCCAGTTAGAAAGCTATTGATTTGAGATATAAACCAATCGGCAACCTGACGATAAATTTCTACTTCTGCCTGTTTTTTTTGCAGTAGCCATCCTTTCAGGATGTCTTCAGTTTTTGGTAACTTAGCATTATCACTAGAGCGTTCTTTGGTTTCTATATAGTATGCTATTCTTTTCCAAATCCAGAGAGACCACCAATCTCTTTTATGTTTTGGAACTTCAACATGTTCTAACCATGTCCCTTCCACAATTGGAAATCCTGCTTTAAATTCAAAGCTTGGCTGAAGTTCAATATCAATTTTTACCATTTGTGAGTTTGAAAAGCTAATCCCTATATTAGGGGCAATACTGCTCATTCCTTCTTCCAGAATAGATAAGTAAGCATTCAACAAGGTTTCTAAAGCATCACGCACTCTCCTCATTTCTCGCTCTAATATTTTTTTTACTGCTTCATTGATCAAAAGCTTCAAGATATCAGCTAACTGATTCAACTTATCATTGAGCTTGGTAAGATTACTTTTTTCTTCGTAAGTACGTGCTTCGATCTCCTTGCCGTTCTCAGCTACTTCAGGAGAATACCCTAAGTCAATTAAATCGTCAATTGTTCTTTCTAAAAGATTTAATATTGTCGGATTAGCAGCTTGAAGGGTTTTACTGTTTAAGCGGAGTTTTCCGTTATCCAAAGACTCAATTACAGGTTCCAATATTTCCTCGACTCCTTCTGTCATAGCTTTTCGCCATCCATAAAGGGGCACTAAGCTGTCTGCACGCTCTTGATAAGAGCTTTCTCTTAGTTCGCGAATAATATCGGCAATAATCTGATCTGTCCTTGTTCTAGGATCGATTGATTCCTGCTCTGGTGAAGCCATTTGACCACTTTCTTTCATTAAACCTTCTAGAGCATTTTCAATCTGTTCAAAAGGGCCTCTTAGTTCTTGAGCTTTTTGTAAAATAAACTGACTGATGTCTTGCCGAATTTGGAAAATATTATTACATTCTTTTTGGTAGTCTTCTTCTGAGCTATTAATGAAAGCATAAGTGGTTTGTATAGCCCACTCTGCTACTGCATTACCTGCTTTAGCTTTAAAGCGGTCTACAATTTGTGGAATAACTAATTGTGGAAAGTTTTCATCGATATGCTCTTTCAGGTATTTGTGAAATTCCTCTGCGTAAGATACTTCCCAAACCTTCTCGGCAACACGGCGGCGCTCATGGTTTTCCCATCGCTCTACTTTTCTGGGTAAATCTTCTATAATCTCTTCTGGAATTAAGAAGTTAAACATACTGTCTATTTTTCGAGAGGCTTGAGTGCTTTTTTGTTGATCATCACTCTTCATTTGCATCGAAAATAAAGCTGGCAATGCACTCATTTTTATTACTTTTAAAGCACTAATATCTTCTTGATATTCTTCTAGCTCTTTGGTTAACTTCTGTTTGATATCGTGAACAGTTTTTTTGAAAAAATCTATTTCACTATCAGGCCAATTTTGGTCTTTGCGAAACTCATCAATCCGATTCAGCACAAAGAGCATCCGGGCTGGTGAGCCTCCTAGTTCTTTGACCTGATCAACCACTTCTTGAAGTAAGTTACTAACTTTTTGTCTATCGGTTTCTGCACTATTATAGGTAACTATACATAAGGCTTCTTTACATTTTCTAATCACAGAGCCATTCCCTTCATCACCAACATGGGCTAAACCGGGAAGATCCATGATTCGCACTTTGGTTTTTTCAGGCAAATCAAGCAGTTTAGGATCGGCTAGAAGCCGGAAAGGATAATATATCGTTGTTTGTGGACAAGCAACACTAGTTTTTCCGTCTCGATTAGCTTGAAGATAGGACTTCATGACTTGGTCTAAACGGTCATAAATGTCTTCGTCGGTAAGATTGCGCCATTCTCCACATTCCCAAAGTGCGCCTGGGGTTTGATCAATTTTCAGAGATTTCGTTTCACTGTATTCTACAATCACAACCCCTGCACTCATTTCTTGTACAGCAACTGGGACAATTTCTGCCCCACACAAGAAGTTGACCAGGGTACTTTTAGCACTGCTAGTTGTTCCTGTTGTGGCTAAGGTAAGAACCGGTTGACTGAGTTCTTTAACTAATTCACTTACCGCCAGCTGAAATTCGATGTTTAAATCTTCGAGTTCAGTATGGTACTCTGGGGGTAGCTGCTCACGGATTTGATCTTGAAAACTACCCCATTCCTGGTTAATAGTATTGATTGATTGTTCAACAGCTTCAAAAATATTTTTGATGTTGCTTCTCATTATAATCAAAGCCTTTAGTGTTGAGTAGTAAAGATGGTATAGAAACTACTATGAAATTCAAAGTAGCGGAAAAACCCCTATAGGGTTTATTTCTTGATTAAGCTTTTAGTTAGCTTTTAAATAACCCTTAATCTAAGATTACCCTAACTTAATATAAAACTGTCAAGGTGAATTGCTGAATGAAATATTTGTGAATCCAGGCAAGGATAATGAAGAAATTACTATGGGATTATTGGTGATGATCGAGTATAGGGTTTCCTGTAGGAGATGTAAACCTGTATGGTCTTTTTTTATTGGACAATAAAACTTTACCCACCCGTAACCCCTCCTGAGGTAAGCTATCAGCTGATAGCTGATAGCTGATAGCTGATAGCTTACCTGATTATGTCTGTGATGGACTGGTGGTTTCAGGGTCTAAGGGATTATCTGAGGTGGATTTCTGGGTAATCCAAGCGGTAATAATATGAGAAAGTAGTCCGATTGGTCCTGCAAATAAGCATAGAATTAGGGAGTGAATAGTCCAAATACCAGCCTGTTGCCCTTGGCAATAAATCCAACGGCCTACAAACAAGTCCAGAACTAGGAAGTGTATCCAGCCAGTAGCAGCAACGGTTTCGTCACTAAAGAAACGGGCAATATCGGCTAACTGAGGATTGGATAAGGCTTGGGCGGATTCTGGTGTAATGCTATTAATAAATAGTTGACACTCCCCGTCCTAAAGGCGCGGGGATTCTTCGATCATAGACTCGGCTTGCTGAACCTGGCCGGAACCAAGAACAGTAGAGGCTAAATCTCCCGAAGCGTTCGGATCTATGATCCAGGTTCCGGTGTGCCCCACCGTACCCAAGGCTTTTTTAAGGATATTGACTGCGGCGTTATGGTCTCTGTCCAACTTACAACCACACTTACAAATGTGAGTTCTAGTTGATAATGATTTCTTCACTACTTCGCCGCATTCTGAGCAGTTTTGGCTTGTATAAGCAGGATTTACTGCTACAGTCACTCTGCCAAACTTAGTTCCAAAATGCTCCAGCCATTTCCTGAATTGATACCAACCAGCGTCATTAATAGACTTAGCAAGACAATGATTCTTTACTAGATTCTTGACTCTTAAATCTTCGTAAGCGACCAGGTCGTTAGACCGGATTACGCAACGTGCCAGTCTCTTAGCATGTTCTTCACGCTGCCTACTTATTCTAAGATGATGCCTTCCTAGTCTGTTAATGGCTTTCTTGCGGTTAGCAGAGCCTTTCACTTTCCGAGATACTCGACGTTGATAAAACTTTAAGCGTTTTTCGCCTTTCCTATAGAATCTAGGATTTGGTTCTGTGTTTCCGTCAGAGTCAGTATAGAACTCCTTTAGTCCCAAATCTAGACCAACGTTTCTCTTAGAAGGGTCTAAGTCTTCTTTTATGTCAACTGCTACGCAAAATTGAACATAGTAGCCATCAGCGCGTTTAATTATCCTTACTCTTTTGATTTGTTTTTTGTCGAATTGCCACAAATCCCAAGTTCCCTTGAGCTTGAGCTTTCCGATGCTTTTCTTGTCACTGAAGGTGATAGCCTTATTATCAGAGGATAGCTTCCAACCAGACTGCTTGTACTCTACAGACCGGCAATGTTTTTGAAATCTAGGAAAGCTCTTTTTTCCAGGCTTGTTCTTTTTGCAGTTGTCATAAAATCGAACAATCGATGACCATGCACGTTCAGAAGCTGCCTGTCGTGCTGTTGAGTTCAGCTCATTAGCAAAAGGGAATTGCTTAGCCAGTACTTTACAATACTTACTAAGGTCATATTTCCCAGTCCCTTTATTGTCCATCCATAAACGAAGACAAGAATTGCGAACAAATTTAACTGTCCGAATAGCTTCATCTATGGCTTTGTATTGACTTTCTTTCCCGTAAGCTTTGAACTCAATTATGATCATTGACCTAAGGTCACGCTCCGCGAACGCCGAATCGCATTAATCTGTTGTGTTAATCTGTGGTGTTAATCTGTTCTGGTTCAGTTTCCATAGTTGGATGTTGCTTAGACCAATAACATTGTCATTGCTCGTCCCAAACCCGATCACTGGGCAGATTTTACTATTAGGTCGCCCCTGGGGATAATTTTAAACAAATTCCACAGGTCTTGTGGAATTTACGGTATAAATATTCAACGGTGAAGGTTAAACAAATAAATTATAATAAATCCGATGATTAACAACCATGACGGCTCTCTAGCCACTACACTAAAGCAACGGCGTCAAAAACTGGCTCAGCTGGTGGATTTTCCAGTAATTCTCTGGTCTGGACATCCTAGTCCTCGAAATTTCCGAGCCAATTCGTTCCCGTTTCGGGCTAGCAGTCACTTCCTGTATTTTGCTGGTTTACCCCTAACTAATGCGGTAATTTGCCTCAATGATGGCAAACTCGATTTATTCATGGATAAGCCAGCCCCTGGTAGTGCGTTGTGGCACGGAGAGACCCCTTCACCTGAGGCAATTGCTGAGATGATTGGGGCTGATCGGGTTTTTCCCCTTTCAGAATTGCGATCGCATAGCGTCGGCTTTGCCGAATCGCATTCTCAGGGTGCAGCCACCATTGCTGTTCAAAATCCCACTACTTACAGCCAACAACAGGAACTATTAGGTCGTGCTGTGGGAGCCGCTGATGCTCCAAAAGGGATTGACTTGGATTTAGCGAAAGCCATTATATCCCTACGGTTATACCATGACGAGGGGGCATTATCGGAGTTGTGCCAAGCCGCTGAGGTTTCGATTGCTGCTCATAAAGCCGGAATGGCAGCTACTCCCAAGGCTAAACTGGAAGCGGAAGTGCGGGGAGCCATGGAAGGGGTAATTATTGCCCATAATATGACCCGTGCTTACACAAGTATTGTTACGGTTCATGGGGAAGTGCTCCACAATGGTGAGTATCACCATTCCCTGCAACCGGGAGAGTTACTGCTGGCGGATGTAGGAGCAGAAACCCCTATGGGTTGGGCGGCGGATATTACCCGTACTTGGCCGGTGAGTGGTAAATTTTCCCCTACTCAGCGGGATATATATAATGTCGTCAAAGAAGCCCATGATTTCTGTATCAAGAATCTTTACCCTGGGGTGGAATATCGAGAGATTCATATGACAGCAGCAGGGGTGATGGCTGAAGGATTGATAGATTTGGGGATTCTGCGAGGAGACATCTCGGATTTAGTAGCAATGGATGCCCATGCTTTATTCTTTCCCCATGGTGTTGGTCATTTGCTGGGATTAGATGTCCATGATATGGAAGATT
>NZ_JAAHIE010001119.1:0-1687 GCF_010671945.1 Moorena sp. SIO4E2 | reverse complement strand
GCCTTGCAATTAAGTAGTCAAAAAGCGGGATAAAACGGGATTTTTTGGGGTATAATAGACAAAAAGGCCAAGAATAGCCAACGATGTCTAAGCGCAAGAAAAAATCAGGCACAACAAAGAAGCTTTCAACCCAGGTAGTCCCAGTAATTGGGATGTCAATGGCAGTTGAAACTGAGCTTTTTGCCATAATGCAACGCTTAGGCATCGTTCGTTCTGAGTCCTACAACAAGCTTGGCAGCGTTAGCCATTGGGGACTCGACTGGCGGAAAGCCTACCCAGAGGTTAGATCTTTGAGAACTCCAGAATCTTTAGGTCTACCATCCAAACTAATGGAATGGACGGTTAGCGATGTCGCTAAAGCCATTAGTGCCCAACAAGCTGCTGGTATTGAAGCATTAGGGAAAATTCTACATAAGCGCTTTCCAGGCAAAGAAAACGAACAGCGTCGAAGTCAATGCTACAAACAACTATCAACTCCAAGTTTTCTTAGTGATCCGTTTTTACATCGAATTGTCAGAAAAACGTTTCGACGTGGCCATTCTTGGGTTAAGAATCAGATAGTTTATCAACAGGATGGTTACTCCTGTAAGCGTATTTATAGGTACACCTACCAATTAGAATTAGCCGGACTACGTCGTGGAAAACGTAATCGGCTCTTGGTGAGATCTAATCGAAAAATAACTGGGCAAATTAGGCTAATTTACAACCCATTGTTGCAGCGATTTGAAATCCATTTCTTGGTTAATTACGGGGTTGTCAATGTTACCAGCGAACGTCGCTGTCTCGGCGTGGATAAGGGTTACACGGAAGTGTTTTATGATTCGGATGGTCGTGCCTATGGTCTGGGCTTAGGTAAATTAGCGACCAACAAGTCTGACAGAATTGTCAAGAAAAACCGGAATCGTGGCCAGTTGTGGGCGCTGCATAGAAAATTAGAGAAAATAGATCCTGCCAAGTCAGCTCGCATACTAGAAAATAATCTGAGCCGAAAAACAGAAAATCGTCGCTTAAGAAAAGACCAGGCAGGAATTATAGCTATTATAGGCGCTGCAAGTAGGTCACTTTTTAATGGGGAATCATTAAAAGTTTTTGCGGAAGATTTAACCCAACCAATCAAAGGGAAACGTCAATCATTATCAATGTCTCGAAAATTGAATAGCTGGATGAAAGGAGCTATTCGAGACTCTTTACAAAAATGGGCTAACTGGACTGGTTCAGTAGTTTCAGAAATTCAGCCAAGCTACACGTCGCAAATTGACTCCGTAACTGGCACTCTATTAGGGGTTAGGAAAGGGGACAGTTTTATCAGATTTAATGGGGTCGTGTTGCAGGCTGATCACAATGCTGCATTAAACATCCTTGCCCGTGGTACAGACAAGGAAATCTCCCGGTTTATGACTAGGGTTGAAGTTCAAGCAGTGTTGTTGCGTCGTACCGCGCGATTCCTTGAAGATATGGACTTGAGTTTAGCTAATGCGGTTGAGCTAGGTTGGCTTGACCCTAAGCATGAGCTTTGCTCAATCTTTTAGGGATCTCCTGGCCGGGATGCCAGGAGCGCTTAGACAAGATGGGTGGTAGGCTTGACTCCAATTGCTGTTTGACCACCCCTCACTCAAGCAACAATAAATTGCACCTTGACCCGTGGTACCGGGTTTACCCCGATTAATCACGGTTTAAGAGTATCCCA
>NZ_JAAHIE010001118.1:0-1688 GCF_010671945.1 Moorena sp. SIO4E2 | reverse complement strand
TGTAATAAAATGCTAGTTCCTTCGGCTTCTTCTAAGCGAATAGCTAAGTAATCGACACGGGAGCCATATTGAGCAATTAGGTCACACAGTAAGTTTTTGGTATCGGTTAGGACAATGGGCATAGTAGGTAAAAGAGCAAGCAACTATTCTATTGTGCAGTGATTAGGCGATCGAGGCTATTGTAAGCATTTAGTCGTCAGCTTAAGCGCTACACGCACGCTACGCGAACAACTTACGTTATAAGTTTTACGTGAGATGTTAAAAATTGCAATATTATAGCACAATTTGTCCCTTATATTATTCAACATAAGCACCATAGTAACGTTCAATTTTAGGCACTTTAATAATATTGACGATTTGTTACAACTCTCCTTATTATAAGGAGCATCAACAGCTCAAAACAGAGCAAACTGACTATCCCATACTTATCACTAACTTTCAGCAAGAGATTGAGGGCGAGTGCTATTAATAATATGTGAAATAATACCGAGCATATCCTCTAAATTACCAATAAAGTGTTCTTCTGAATCAATATAAACGGAATTTTTGATTAATTTCATAAATTTCCAGAGGCTGCCAGTTGTTACTCCACCATAGTTGAACCTCCCCACCCGTCGCAGGGATGGGGATTCCCAGGCACAACAACGTTCGTTGCTGTTATTTCCGTGGGCGTAACTTTCCCCCGCACCGGAGGTAGCTGGATGAGGTCAATTCCCAGTTTTTTGAGACCCCGCAGTTTGATATTTACCGCACCATTCACGTCCGCGTCGTCGTAATGACCACAATTAGTGCAGACAAACTTTTCTTTTTTTCTGTTTTCTTTACTTGTGTGGTTACATTTTGGACACCTTTGAGATGTGTGCTTGGGATTCACTTTTATGACCGGAATGCCTGACTTTGCAGCCACGACCTCGATCTTCTTGACCAGTTCTCCCCAAGCTGCATTAGATATCGAACGATTCAAGCCTCTTTTTGCTGATTGCCCGTTGGGGTCATAACTACCATTTTTATTTGGTCTAGGCTTGCAACGAGACTTCATTGCCTTAATATTAAGGTCTTCAAATATCAAGGCATCTGCACCGTCAACCAACTTATTGGCTGTGTCCCAATGATAGGCGCTACGGTTATTTGCAATACGCTCATGAAGTGAGGCTACCCTACTGTAGGCTTTTCCTCTGTTTTTAGACCCTTTCTTTTTCCTGCTAGCAGCTCTTTGTCTTAGCTCTAGACGCCTTTCTCTGCGCCTAAATGACTTTGTTTTTGCTGGATTGGCTATAGTTTTTCCATTGGAAATACTAACTAGTTTTTTAATCCCCAAGTCGCAACCTTTGACGTTTTGAGGGTCAATTTCAGTTTTGCCTGTTACCGAAGGAATTGGAACTGTTTTGTCCTCAATTTGAATACTTACAAACCATCCACGAGCTTTCTTCCGAACAGTCACAGACTTCAAATTGAACCCCTCAGGAATAGAACGAGAGTTGTAAAAACCCATCCAACCAATTCCTGGGAGGTATATCTTGTATCCATCTAGTTTGACTTGACCAGGGGCGTATTTAAAGCTCCTGAATCGTGACCTTCTCTTAGGTTTTGGATATTCAGTCTCTCCCTTAAAGAACTTGGAGAAGGCGACATCTAGCTGTCTCAGTGTTTGCTGTAGAACAGTTGAATGTATCTCCTTGTACCAAGGA
>NZ_JAAHIE010001117.1:0-1688 GCF_010671945.1 Moorena sp. SIO4E2 | reverse complement strand
TCTGGAACACTGGCACCGATGGGCTTGACATCAAGCATTTCTCTTTCTCCTTTTAGGTCCCAACTCTTACCATATCGTCAATGCTTTTACTCATTTTTTTGTTAAGCAATATTTCGCCAGCAGCATCCGCCCCGTAACGCACCGCCCAAGGACTCGCCCTCATGTTCCGCCTCTTCGCGCCTGGTTGGGACAGCCCGCCTGGGAATGAAACGGGCAAGATGCCCATTCCACCAAGATGCCTATTCCACCCACCAGATCAAACAGCAAAAGTGATATGAACCCATTAGTATAGAGCTACATCCACGGAGTATAATTATGAATCAGGCAGTAAATGAGAGAGTATGCTGGACTATTCATGACCTAGAATTGCTACCAGAAAATGAAGGAACACGCTACGAAATCATTGATGGAGAATTATTTGTGACTAGAGCGCCTCATACTAAACATCAGCAAACCTGTGGCAAAATTTTTCGACAGCTAGATGCTTGGTCTGAAGCAAGTGGTTTAGGAGAATCTATTCCTAGTCCCGGTGTCCTTTTTTCCGAATCAGATAATGTTATTCCTGATGTCGTTTGGGTTACTCAAGAAACCTATAGATTAACGTTAGACAAATCTGGACATCTAACTGGTGCCCCAGAATTAGCTGTCGAAGTTTTATCTGCTAGTCAACAAGACCAAAGGCGAGACCGAGAAGCTAAACTAAAACTTTACTCTTCCCGAGGCGTCAAAGAATATTGGATTGCTGATTGGAGGTCTCGCAATCTCCAAGTCTATCGCCGGGAAAACAGTCAGCTCAAATTAGTAGCAACCCTGTTCAGCCAAGATACCCTAACCTCTCCCATACTACCTGGTTTTAGTTGTACTGTGGCTCAGCTTTTTCCTAAATAAAAGGGAGTCGGGAATCGGGAGTCGGGAATCGGGAGTCGGGAAAAAAAATTATGTAAGGATATGCGCTACGCCCACGCTACGCGAACAGCTGTCAGCCGTCAGCCGTCAGCTTAAAATATAGCGTTTATCGCAGTTATGAGGTACGCTTCTCAACCTCAAAGTCCCCCGAGCGAGGGATTGCTCGCTCGGGGGATTTAGGGGGATAATAGGTACCTTATGGGATATATAATTGCTATAAATCTCTTTTATTCAAAAGCTGAAAGCTGATAGCTGAAAGCTGAAAGCTGATAGCTGAAAGCTGATAGCTGATAGCTGATAGCTGATAGCTGATAGCTGATAGCTGATAGCTGATAGCTGATAGCTGATAGCTGATAGCTGATAGCTGATAGCTGATAGCTGATAGCTGATAGCTTGCGACCGCATTTCTTTACATTACCCCTCAAACAAAAATCTAAAAACCCTTGACAACTTAAAATATAATCATTACGATTATAAATGTACACCAAAAGCAAAAGGTTCACCTTATGCCATCAGAATTTCCAACAAATTCAGAGAACAATCCAGACGATTCTTCCAACAAAAAAATCCGTGTTCAGCACATTTTGAAGGGCGACCGCAAGGCAATAACTAATACCATGCATACCCTCTATGCAATGGGCTACGCCGAAATATCCGAGTGGACTCCTCTGCAGCGTGCGGCTTGTTCTGAGTAGGAGCAACTCGTAGTAGAGTAGGTTATGACTCAGGTAACTCGCGGAATAACATCCCAAAGGTTATAACTATTCATCAGGATGGCGGTG
>NZ_JAAHIE010001116.1:0-1690 GCF_010671945.1 Moorena sp. SIO4E2 | reverse complement strand
TGATTTATGTTATTAATAACAAGGTTGTTGATGGTTAAAGGTTAACCGTTTGACTGTTATTGGATATAGCTAATGAAATTAGTGTCGAATTACCAGTTAGGTAAATTAGGCGATCGCTCTTTTTTAATACAGATAAATTATCAGACGAATTACCAGTTAGGTAAAAAAGAGCGATCGCTCTTTTTTAATACAGATAAATTATCAGTCGAATTACCAGTTAGGTAAATTAGGCGATCGCTCTTTTTTAATACACATAACTGGTAAGTTTTCAAGAACTAATTTCAGAGGGTTCACCTGGAAAATTCTAAAAAATTGCTCCTCTTTTAATTAGCTTAAGCTTTGTGGATTCATCAATTCCTACAATATATCCGAATCGGGCATTTTTCACGTCAGCACCATTAAGGTTAGCACTACTGAGATCGGCACCAGTGAGGTTGGCACTACTGAGATCGGTATCTTTAAGGTCAGCACGATACAAGTAGGCACCACCAAGGTTAGCGCCACTGAGGTTTGCAGCACTAAAATCGGTACCAGACACCCTCATAGGACACAAGTTGGCAAGACTAAGGTTGGCACCACTAAGATTGGCACCACTGAGGTTGGCACTATAAAGAGAGGCACCCCTGAGGTTGGCACCACTGAGGTTGGCACTATAAAGAGAGGCACCCCTGAGGTTGGCACCACTGAGGTTGGCACCACTCAGCTCAGTACCCCTGAGATTGCTATCAATCAGCTTGGCATTACTGAGGTTGGCACCACTGAGGTTGGCACCACTGAGCTTGGTACCCCGCAGATCGGCACCACTGAGATTGGCACCACTCAGCTCAGTACCCCTGAGGTTAGCACTACTGAGATTGGCATTACTGAGGTTGGCACTATACAGAGAGGCACCACTGAAGTTCGCATTACTGAGGTCGGCACCACTAAGGTCGGCACCACTAAGATTGGCACGAATTAGCTTCGCACTACTGAAGTTGGCATTGCTGAGGTTAGCATTACCGAGGTTCCCACCAATCACCTTAACATCACTGAGGTTAGCACCACTCAAGTTCGCACGAATCAAATTAGCACGAATCAGGTTAGCACTACTGAGGTCGGCACCACTAAGGTTTGCATCATTGAAGTCGGCACCACTTAAGTCGGCACCACTCAAGTCTGCACCACTCAAGTCTGCATCACATAGGTTAGCACCACTGAGCTTGGTATCACTGAGGTCCGCATCACTGAGGTTCGCACCCCTCAAGTCTCGACCCACAGCTCCACCACTAGCAATCTCTGCGACTAGACGCCATTTATGATCAAGCTTGCTATTATCTTCATCATCTGAACTTTCGTTCAAAATTTGAATATCTTTAACAGGAAAACCACTTAATTCTTTTAGGTCTTCTGATTTTATCCGAGCTTCAAGCCCTTCGATAGCTTCTTGAAACCCCTCTAAGATTAAGCGGCTTGGTTTGATATCAATAATGTTGATCGTGTATCCTGAAGATTGTTGTAAAATAGATTCAATCAGTTTTGAAGGTTGAACTGAATTTATATCTCCTTCTAATACAAGAACAGCTTTTATTGTTTGACTTTGTCTTTCGATTATAGTCTCTTGGTGCGTCAGGGTTTGACTTTGCTCTACACCCTGCACCGGCTCTGAGCTACTGCCATCAGTTTTGTTTAGTTGTTCTGATGATTTTTCTTC
>NZ_JAAHIE010001115.1:0-1693 GCF_010671945.1 Moorena sp. SIO4E2 | reverse complement strand
ATATCAGTCCCTGCATTACTAATCTCCCTTCTTCCCGGCCTTGTTCTATAGCTTGACGAATTTCACCTTTGCGGTCTTCCATAAACACTTCTCGTTTGTGTAATTCCTCTAACTCAGATCTTGCACCAAAAAAAGTGGCTGTGAGAAGGAACGGCTGAAGTGATTGTTCTTAGGGGATTAGAGGCAGTTCTATGCCTGAGTTAGAGACAACTAATCAAATACCTTGAAAAAGCCTCTGTATCCCATAATTTAATGACACTCAATGACCCAAATTATACTGAAAATCCAAATAACCACTAGTTTAGTGATGGATTAAATTAGAATTGATTTTTTTTTGATGATATGATAAGTTTAGTCAACTATTTTCTAGAATTAATGGAGAATAAAGACCCTGAAGAAGATTTTACCACAAGTAAAAAAATTAATCTCAAACTTAAAACAATTAATGCCCACTAGTTATCAACAAGAAACCTTAGAATCCATTTTTGGATTAATCCTTTGTGGGCAAGGTAATTCTGTTCCGGATCATTGTCAAACCAAATCGGCAAGTGCTATTAGTCGTTTCTTAAATAATTATCAATGGTCAACCCGTTCTTTAATTCGTACCGTTCGTTCTTTAATAGTCAAATTTCTTCTTGATCAAAGAAAAAGAGGAAGAAAACCAACTCTACAAGTAATCCTAGATTTAACTACTCTAGAAAAGGTAGGTAAGTTTACCCATCTAGGAAACTTAGTGCGAGTCTATAATCATAAGAAAGGTTTACACATTATAGTGATGTATTTAGTCCTGGGAAATTGGCGTATTCCTGGCCTTTCGGCCACGCTACGCGAATGGAGTTTCAGGATTTATAGGGGTAAGGGTACTCCCTCCCCATCCCAATTAGCACAGAAGTTATTAAATAATTTACCTAAAAAACTTACTCAAAATTTTAAAATTTATGTACTTGGTGATACGGCTTTTGGCACAATTAAATTGATTAATAATATCCGTAAGCATTCCGGTCATGCTATTGTTGGAATTAGTAAAAATCGAACTTTAACTGATGGCCGTAAGGTTTCAGAAATCAAAAATCGTGGTCAACAAGTTTATTTAAAGGGTTTAGATTTTCCGGTTTTTTTGTCATGGGTATGGCTTAAACGAGACTGCAAAAAAATTCAACGTTTTGTCATCTCTACTAAACCCATGAAGGGTACAACTATTGCTCGTTGGGGAAAACGTAGATGGCAGATTGAGGGGTTCTTTAAGACAGCTAAATATCGTTTTAGCCTACACCGCTTTGGACAAAAGACAAGACTTGGAGTCTACCGTTGGTTGATTCTTTCTTTAGTTTCTTATTTGTTGGCTTATTGGGTTTATTTACACTTAGGTAAATCGGAGAGTTTAGATTGGTTTTATTGTGCACAACAAACACTTATTTTACTTTTACCTCATGTTTTGCTTCTTTCTATTTTTAATCAGTTAGATACAATTATGCCTTGGTTACATGAGCTGGGTTTTGATTTTTGTCTGATCAGGTGCAAGATCTGAGTCTAAGTCTTTTCTACTCATATTGGCTTGATTAGCTATGGTTAGCGCCTGAGCAATTCCCGGGATTTCTGATAGCGATGCAGCGCGGTCTTGGGGGTTTCCCCCATGAGCGACTGCATCAAGAAAGGTATCGGGAATTGCTTCTAAATTTGGGGCTTCCTTCAT
>NZ_JAAHIE010001114.1:0-1693 GCF_010671945.1 Moorena sp. SIO4E2 | reverse complement strand
TCTCTTCCTCTGATGGAGTCACGGTATTCCCGGAAAATCCCACAGACTATGACGCCTTAGCTGCTAAAATCCAAGCTGCGGTGGATGAATTGACCGCTACGGGCATCAACAAGATTATTGTCCTAGCGCACATGCAACAGTTGACCATTGAGCGGGATGAGTTAGCCCCTCGTTTGCGGGATGTAGATATAATTGTGGCGGGAGGGTCTCACACCTTGCTGTCTGATGCCACCGATCATCTGCGGCTGGGAGATACCAGTGGTGGTCTTTATCCTATTCTCAAAACCAATGGAGATGGAAATGCGATCGCTATTGTGAACACCGATGCCACCTATAAATATGTGGGTCGTCTGGTGGTGGACTTTGATGCAAACGGTATCCTGATTCCCAGCAGTATTGACCCCAACATTAGTGGAGCCTACGCCACAGATGATCAAGGAGTTGAAGCGGTAGGAGGTACCCCAGACCCGGAGGTTGTAGAAATTACCAATACCCTTGATGAAGTGATCAGTACTCAGGATAGCAATATTTTTGGCAATACCAAAGTTTTCCTGCGGGGCGATCGCGCCTTTGTCCGCACCGAAGAAACCAACCTGGGTAACCTGACCGCTGATGCTAACCTGGTTTATGCCAAGACTGTAGATGCTACAACCGTGTTTTCTTTCAAAAATGGGGGTGGCATCCGTTCCAACATCGGGGTGATTAGCGCTGCTAACGGTGGCATCGACCCCAATGACTTTGAACTGTTGCCCCCAGCAGCCAATCCTGCGGTGGGCAAGGAAGAAGGGGAAGTTTCCCAACTTGACATCACCAACTCCCTTCGTTTTAATAATGGACTGACCCTGTTTACCGTCACAGCGGATCAATTGCTGGAAACCATCGAGGATGCGGTAGCGGCAACAGCTCCGGGTGTGACTCCCGGCCAGTTTCCCCAAATCGGTCGGCTTAAGTTTAGCTTTGATGCGACTCGTCCTGCCAATGATCGGGTTCTCTCTCTGGTTGTCCTGGACGATCAAGACCAAGTTATCGATGTAGTGGCTCAGAATGGTGAATTAGTGGGGGATCCCAGCCGCACGTTTCGTGGTGTTACCATTAGCTATGTGGCTGATGGCGCTCCCTTCTCCAGCTTCTTGAGTGCCAATCCAGCTTTGTTCAATCGGATCGATTTCTGGGGTGAGCCGGATAGCAATGGCGATGGGGTTTTAGATGCTGAAGAAGACCTCAACAAAAACGGGGTCCGAGATGCTGCGCTCCCTGAAGCCTTCGAGGGTTTTGCCAATTTTGCCTCCTTTGGTTCCGAGCAGGATGCCCTAGCAGAATACCTCCATCAATTCTTCCCCACAGCAGCTAATGCCTTTAATCAGGCCGATACTGACCCAACATTGGACGAACGGATTCAAAATCTGGCTTTCCGGGAAGATACGGTAATTCCTGAATAAGCGGGGATTGGTGAAAAAATCATACCGAATGAAATGTTAGGCGGCACGGCAAAACCGCTGCCGCGTCACAACCTCATAAAATCCCCCGAGCGAGGGATTGCTCGCTCGGGGGAGATGTCAACAATACTTTTTTTCAGATGCGATCGCGTCATAGTGCGATCGCATCATTTTTTTCCGAATGCTGTGCCTGGAAGGGCAATTTCCTAGGAATACATATTGTGGCACTTTTGTCAATAACTATCGATAAAATCACC
>NZ_JAAHIE010001113.1:0-1694 GCF_010671945.1 Moorena sp. SIO4E2 | reverse complement strand
CTTTCAAGGGTATGTTTTTTAGATTTGGGCATTCGCCTAGGTATTACTCAACAGAAATACATTTTGAAACCCAAACCCCAGGAAGGATTTGAGAATTCAATAAAAATCATTAAGTGACGAATTCTGCTTGATGGCTATCCCCTGACGGGGCGATGGCTGAGACACTTGCACCAACTTGAAAAGTTATTGATTTTGGTAGGTAACTATTGACAAAAGAACTTCGGGTAGCGGTCACACAGAGCGACTGTTGGAGTACTGAAATTTATTTTCAATCACGTTCGTTACCCGCGTTGTTTTGTACTGGTTCCACCATGACGTACCCGCGCCCGGCGCGGAGCAAATTACATTAAATAGTAGTCAGAAACAGGGAATTTATCAAATGTGTTCCATAGTACAATAACTATTGTACATTAAACCCGCGTGACATCAATCACAGTGAACAAAAATCGTCCAATTACTTATCAACAATGGTTACGGGTGGTCACCCTTAAAAATGCCTCATTTAAGCAAACCACAAGCAGTAGTATTAGGAATGTGGAGCTTTGCTATTGCGATGACTCATCATTGTGGTTTATCTACTGCAGTTGTGTTTTTGGGGGAAATTCTAGAGCAACCAGAGAACACAATTCGAGAAAGATTAAGGCAGTGGTATAATAGTAAAGTCGATAAAAACGGAAGAAAGCGTAGAGAAATCCAGGTCGAACAGAGCTTTGTCCCGTTGTTACGCGCTTATATTAAGTTGGTGGTCATCAGAGGAAAAAAGTTTAGTATTAGCTGCGGATGCTTCCACATTAGGTCAGCGTTTTACTTTATTAGTTATTAGTGTGGTTTATCGAGGTTGTGGAATTCCTGTAGCTTGGAAAATAGTGAGAGCAAACGAAAAAGGCAGTTGGAAACCCTACTGGCTCAAACTCTTAGATTCTCTTCAAGAGGGTGTTCCTTCCGACTGGTTGGTGATTGTCACTACAGACAGAGGTTTATACGCTGATTGGTTCTACGAAGCGATTGAACAATTGGGTTGGCATCCATTTATGCGTATTAACCATCAGGGATATTATCAATCCTCACCAGAGCAACAATTTGTTCCTCTTTCAGAATTAATTACTCAAGTGGGGCAATCTTGGAGTGGAAAGGTAACTTGTTTTAAAACCAACAGTCTGTCTTGCACTCTTTTAGCTCAATGGGATTCTGGCTATGCCGATCCTTGGCTAATCGTAACAGATTTGAGTCCTCAACAAGCACAGATTTGTTGGTATGGTATGCGCGGTTGGATTGAATGTCTTTTCAAGGACATCAAACGAGGTGGTTTTGGTTGGCATCACACTAAAATGAATGACCCTGGCCAAAAGGCCACGCTACGCGAACGACGAGCAGAACGTCTCTGGTTAGCCATTGCTGTTGCTACTTTATTTTTAGTCAGTATTGGTGGAGAGGCCGAGGCGAATTTGCCAGCAAGTAGCTTACCTCCTTTGGATGAAATGAGCTCCTCTGCTCAGACAAAGGAAAATCCGAGCATGCCAGAAAAGCCAATTTTATTGCTAAAAACTAATCCTACTCGATGTTTAAGTTGTTTCAGACGAGGATTTTTAATAATTTTGGCATCTGCGATTAAGGGCATGCCTTTACCTACAGGTAGATTTATTCCCGATTTTTCTCCTGCCCCTGGATGAATCTTAAAAACATACCCTTGAAAG
>NZ_JAAHIE010001112.1:0-1695 GCF_010671945.1 Moorena sp. SIO4E2 | reverse complement strand
CGGGAATTGGGAATAGCGATGCGCTGCATCAAGAGGTGCGACCCGAACGCGCCCCGCGTCGGCTTTGCCTCAAGGTGCGCGTTCGGGTCGCACCTTGAGCGAATTTAATTCTTAATGGTAAGAGCGCATCAGACAGGGAATCAATGTAAAAGAAAACTGTACCTCATAACTGCGGGAAACGCTATAGTATCATAGATCTAGAGATTAAATAGTAAATATAATTGATCATGGCCGATTCTAGTTCCTTAAATAAACCAACTGTCTACTCTTCTGATGCTCCAAGCTGTGATGAGTCCCTAGTTCATCTAGATAATGTGTGGCAGGTGCAGAGTAAGGTTCTAGCAACGGAAAAAGCGCAACAGATGGCAGAGTTTTTTAGCGTTCTTTCCGACCCCCATCGGCTAAAGTTGCTTTCAGCCCTCGCACAGCAAGAGCTTTGTGTCTGCGACTTAGCAGCGATAGTAAAAATGGGGGAATCGGCAGTATCTCATCAGCTACGAGTATTGCGATCGCAAAAGCTAGTCAAATATCGCCGTCAAGGTCGCAACGTTTACTACAGCCTTGCCGATGAACATATTGTGACTTTTTATCGAGAGGTAGCTCAACACCTTGATCAAGGTTGATTATTGAGCACAGATAGGGGAAGAAGTAATATAGCAATTCTACGCCTTGTGAGGTACATATTTCCGGGTTTTAGGGACTATTAAGCCTTGTATATGCGAACAGATAAAAAATAATTGGTACCTCATAGTAATGAAAAATACTGTCAATAATTTATTTTGCACAGCTACTTACTATATAATTTGAATTATCTTTCGTCTGAATAGTCTTTCAGATATTCAGGAGATGTTCACAGTTAGATATTGCTATGGCAGAACACCATCATCATCAAGACTGCTGCAAGTCTGGGCATTGCATTGAAGCCGTTGCTGAGGTGACAACCCATGATGACTGCTGCGGCAACAGTCAAGGACAGGAGGTGACAACCCATGATCACTGCTGCGGGAACAGTCAAGGAAAGGAGGTGACAACTCATGATGACTGCTGCGGGAACAGTCAAAGACAGGAGGTGACAACCCATGATGACTGCTGCGGGAACAGTCAAGGAAAGAATGAATTTAACTTGTGGCGCGAGTTAAGAGCGGTCGCGATCGCTACTCCCCTTTTGTTAATCGGACTGATTTTTCAAGATAGTTTACATCAGACTCCTTTTGGCATAGCTGAATATGCCATCTTGATTCCTGCTTACTTACTCTGTGGTTGGGGAGTGCTAACCACTGCGGGGCGAAATATCTTACAGGGTCGGATTTTTGACGAAAACTTTCTGATGACCATTGCCACCATAGGCGCGATCGCTATTCACGAACTACCGGAAGCAGTGGGGGTGATGTTGTTTTACCAGGTGGGAGAATTGGTACAGGGGTCTGCGGTGGGGCGATCGCGTCGTTCGATTCGAGCCTTGCTGGAAGTGCGTCCCGATACTGCTAATCTGCTAGTTAACGGCGAGATAAAAACCGTTTCCCCTGATCAAGTTGCTGTTGGAGAAATGATTCGGGTACGCCCTGGGGAGAAAGTTCCCCTGGACGGTGAGATTATTAAAGGAAGTTCGCAACTGGATACGTCTGCCCTCACAGGAGAATCACTCCCCCGTACGGTTGTAACAGGAGATCTGGTGTTAGCAGGGATGATTAACCA
>NZ_JAAHIE010001111.1:0-1696 GCF_010671945.1 Moorena sp. SIO4E2 | reverse complement strand
TGATAGCTGATAGCTAAATATAAAAAACGCTATAAATAATAATAAGATTAGCCGGAATACTTATGAAAGCCATTCTATACACAAAATACGGATCACCGGATGTTCTTCAGCTCCAAGAAATAGAAAAAACCATCCCTAAGGAGGATGAAGTATTAGTAAAAATTCATAGCGCATCCGCCAATGCAGGTGATTGGCATTTACTCAGAGGAAAACCCTTCTTGATCCGCCTCATGGGCTTTGGGCTTCTAAAACCAAAAAACCAGATATTGGGAGCAGACATAGCAGGGCGAGTTGAAGCCGTTGGCAAAAACGTAAAGCAGTTTAAGCCAGGTGATGAAGTATTCGGGAACCTATCCGACCATGGTTTCGGGGGTTTTGCGGAGTATGTATGTGCTCCGGAAAGTGCATTACTGTTGAAACCAGCCAATATCACCTTCGAGGAAGTGGCAGCAGTACCTGTAGCCGCACTCACCGCCCTGCAAGGTCTTCAGAAGCAAGGACAGATTCAGCCAGGGCAAAAGATTTTGATTAATGGTGCCTCTGGTGGTGTGGGTACCTTTGCCGTGCAGATTGCCAAATCCTTCGGAGCCGAAGTGACTGGGGTGTGCAGCACCAGGAATTTAGACATGGTGCGCTCCATTGGTGCAGACCATGTTATTGATTACACTAAAGAAGATTTTACCAAAAATGGCCAGCATTATGACCTAATTCTTGATGCTGCCGCCTATCGTTCCATTTTGGATTACAAGAATATATTAACTCCCAACGGAATTTATGTCTTTGTCGGAGGTTCCATGGCACAACTTTTCCAACTTATGTTCCTAGGACCATGGATTTACATGACCGGGAGTAAGAAAATTGTGTCCCTGTTTATGGAACCAAACCAGAAGGATTTAGTGTTTATCAAGGAGCTTCTTGAAACCGGCAAAATAGCAGCTGTTATCGATAGAAGATACAGCTTAAGTAAAGTGCCTGAAGCTATCAGATATCTTGAACAAGGACACGCCCGAGGTAAAGTTGTAATAACTTTGGAAGATTAGGGAGTAGGGAATCGGGAATCGGGAATCGGGAATCGGGAATCGGGAATCGGGTTTTACATCTCAAATGAAAATGCGATATAGCAGTCGCCAGGGCAGTTAGGACATGACAAAAGTCTCAAAGCTAAGTATAGCAATAGTTTTACTTCTGACTTCTGACTTCTGACTTCTGACTTCTGCTATATATCCCAGTACCCTATTGCCCATTGCTAGCATGCCTATTGCCTAAAGTACAACCCTACGATTCCTCATCCAACGATTCCTCATCCACCCGATTACCGACATCAAAAACAATCACAAATTTAGCATCCGGCATCAGCCGTTTAAGAGCTTTTAAATGACCGTCGGCATCAGACCGGTTGCGGAACCGACCAACAACGACTCGCTGCATCTTGGGTAATAGCCGCATGATCACCCATGGATGAAGGCGCTCAGAATACGTCATAATAAAACTATCTGGGCGACCGAAGAAGGCGCTCAAAGGAGTGAAGGTTCCGTAACCTTCCGATCAGCTAGGGTTCAAGCGAAGTTCCCACCCAAAGGGGCATAACGAGATGGATATCAACGGCTCACAAGCTGAGGTACTCCCGAATTGTTATGTCTCACAGCTAGAGGGTAATGCGTAACCAGAAGCATATACCGCATGATAATGGAACGTT
>NZ_JAAHIE010001110.1:0-1701 GCF_010671945.1 Moorena sp. SIO4E2 | reverse complement strand
GGCAAAGACACTTGGCTATCCGGTTGCAGTTCGATGGCAGAAATGGGAGAAGTACTCCTGGATGCCAATGGGGCACTCCAGCGCAAGGCTAGCCATGTCCAATCCCGACGGGCTGTTTATTTCCGGGATTGGCAGGAAGTTCTGGTGGCAGCTAGTGATGGTACCTTTGCCAGAGATATTCGTTTAACTCAGTCTGTGGGATATAACCTACTATGTGCTGATGGCGACCATCGCTCTTCGATTGGCAAGCGTGCTGGTAGTACCGGTAACCCAGAGTTTCTAAGAGCCTGGGATTATAATGGTACTGCCGAGGAAGTTGCTGAATCCGCTGGTAAGATGCTCTATGCGGATTACGTAGAGTCTGGTACTTACCCCATTATCATGGCCAATTCCTTTGGTGGGGTAATTTTCCATGAAGCCTGTGGACACCTGTTGGAAACGACCCAGATTGAGCGGAAAACTACTCCGTTTGCTGACAAAAAAGGCGAGAAGATTGCTAACGAAAGCCTTACCGCTTGGGATGAAGGGTTATCTGACAATGCCTTTGGAACTATTGATATGGATGATGAGGGCATGCCAGCCCAAAGAACTCTGTTGATTGAAAATGGCATACTGAAGAATTTTATCGCCGACCGGGCAGGGTCTCAGCTGACTGGACACCCCAGAACAGGTAGTGGACGCCGTCAGAATTATGCCTATGCTGCTGCTTCACGGATGCGCAATACCTACATCGCCCCTGGTGATTACGAGGTAGAGGATTTATTTGGTTCTATCGATAAAGGCATTTACTGCAAGCGGATGGGCGGTGGTAGTGTTGGTGCTACTGGGGAATTTAACTTTGGTGTCGATGAAGCCTATTTGATTGAAAATGGCAAAGTCACTAAACCGCTGAAAGGGGCAATTCTGATTGGGGAAGCTAAGGAAATTATGAATAAAATTTCCATGTGTTCCAAAGACTTAGGATTAGCCGCTGGTTTCTGTGGTTCCATTAGCGGCAGTGTTTATGTCACCGTCGGTCAGCCTCATATCAAGGTAGATTCGATTACCGTTGGTGGACGGTAAGTTACCCCAGCAGCCAGGCTTTGGGACTAGTGTTATCCGATCATCTCCGGTTAAAGACTAATCGTAAGCATTCAGCTAATAGCACCTCAAGTAGCGTGCGCGTAGCGCATTAGCTGATAGCTGAATGCTGATAGCTGAATGCTTACATCCGACGTGATTAACCGGATTTGATATCATGCCTCTTTTTTTTTTGTTAATCAAACATTCACAATCTAAAGATAAGATGACCAAGATTAATGAGATAGCTGATTCGGCGATTGCGATCGCAAAACGCCTGGGAATTGAAAAATTCGATATTTATGGCTCTGCAGTGGATGAAGCTGGTGTTCAAGTAGACCAGGGTGAGCCAAAACAGGTTGAGGCATCTAATCGCTCTGGTGTAACTGTACGGGTTTGGAATCAAGACCAGAAAGTAGGCATTACTTCAACTACCGATACAAACCCAACTGGGTTGGAACTAGCCTTAAAAACCGCTTATGAGGCGAGTAGTTTTGGGGTGAAGGAAAACGCCCCAGACTTTAGCCCTGAATCAACGGTATCGATTCCAGAGATTCCCAATAATCAAGTGCCTCAACAGCCAGTATCTAAATTAGTAGAAACCCTACTGGATTCAGAGAAAAAGTTACTGGAAGCTCACTC
>NZ_JAAHIE010000111.1:13649-17168 GCF_010671945.1 Moorena sp. SIO4E2 | reverse complement strand
TTCCGCTGATACCTAGAGGCATACCATCGGAGAAAGAACCTTGTCCGATTGGGTAGATCAAGAATACGGCGCTAGCAGCTGCAACCGGTGCGCTGTAAGCGACGCAGATCCAAGGACGCATACCTAAACGGTAGCTAAGTTCCCACTCACGACCCATGTAGGCAAATACACCAATCAGGAAGTGGAACACTACCAACTGGTAAGGACCACCGTTGTAAAGCCACTCATCGAGAGAAGCAGCTTCCCAGATTGGGTAGAAGTGTAAGCCAATGGCGTTAGAAGAAGGAACAACAGCACCAGAGATGATGTTGTTTCCGTACATCAGGGAGCCAGCAACGGGCTCGCGGATACCATCGATGTCCACAGGAGGAGCAGCGATGAAAGCAATGATGAAGCAGGTGGTAGCAGCTAGCAAAGTTGGGATCATTAATACACCAAACCAACCTACATAGAGGCGGTTGTTGGTGGAGGTGACCCAATTGCAGAACTGAGACCACACAGAGGTGTTGCTCTGCTGTAATACAGTAGTCATGTTCTTATGATTGCGGGTATGAATATGAAGTTATCGAGGTTCGTCCGGCTTGTTTGCGCCTTCATGTATTTATATTAAGCAATATACTAAGTTTTGTAAAGGGTTTTCGGAGTAATTTCCCCTCAGGTTATTAAATAATGTAAATAAGTAAAAGTTATATTAAGTAAAGCTTGACAAATAAAGATTAATGTTATAAAGGAAGAATAGGTAAACCAAAATAGCGATCGCATACAAAATAGCGATCGCGAAGCGTGACCAAAGGTCAATCGCATAAAAGTAAAGGCGCTCCATTGAACGCCTCTATATATAGAGCCTGAGATATAGAGCCTGAGCCTGGTTCTTGCCCTAAGTCGTAACTTAGAAAGCTACTTACGACTCAGCACTCAACACTTAGCACTTAAAAAACATCAACCAGGAGGCCACTTCATTTGGCGTTGACCCAAGATGTGCAAATGAAGGTGATCAACCGTTTGACCACCATCAGCACCATTATTAATCACCAGTCGATAGCCATTGGTCAAACCGACTTGGTCAGCAACTTGCTTAGCAGTTAACAGCAGGTGTCCCATCAGGGCTTGATCTTCCGACTCAGCTGCTGCCAGTTGAGGAATGGGCTTCTTGGGAATTACCAGAATATGAACTGGTGCCTGAGGGTTAATATCCTTGAAAGCAAGGGCTAAATCGTCTTCATAAACAATATCCGCTGGGATTTCTCGGCGGATAATCTTGCTAAAGATGGTTTCGCTCATAGCAGCTGCCAATACTATGTTTACTAGATCAGATGCAATTGTGACACAAAATGTCAGGTAGCTATAGCATTGTTATTTGAGTTGTGAACATAGTCGCGCTTGGGAAAGGCAAGAGGCATGCTAGCATGCCTCTTGCCTATTGCCTTTTGCCTTGTTAAAACACATTGAAAATACGTTTTAGCTTAATCCTTACCATCAGCCCCTACACTTATAGCGAGGGGCTAATGCCCTCAATCTAATGTTCCATTCGTATGGGTGGAGTCATCATAATCGGTCCTGTTCTAGGAAAAGGTATGGGCCCGGTTTTAGGAAAAGGTCTGGGCCGTGGATCTTCAAAAACAGGAGGTGTTGGTTGGGGTATTGGGCGTGGACATTTGGGAAAAGGTTCTGGGTGTTCGGGCATGGGAACTGCCGTAGGTGCTTGACACAGAATGTATGGTGTTTGGGGAGTCGGACCACATCCACCCTGAACCATAGTATCTTGCTGATCTAGATCATTGAGAAAGGTTTCCTCATCGGATAACAACTCAAAACCGATGGGTAACTCAGAAATTTCCATTATTAGTTTTCCTCCATAGGAGTATGACGGATGACTTTCTTCAAGATTTCTGTAAGTCTACAAATTCTGTTTTAGAGAAAAATCTCAGTTTCGTCTCGCCATTTTGGCGAGTTTTTAGTGGAAAACTAGAGTATCAATAGATCAATAGATAAAGAGAAATGGGATAACTCCGTAAGCATTCAGCTATCAGCTAATGCGCTACAGATGGTGCTACTTGAGGTGCTATCAGCTAATGCGCGTTTGCCCACACTAATTGAGGTGTTTATGGGGAAAGTGCCAGCATCGAAGCCTGTGCCACGCTACTAATCGGTGCTTTTGAATAAAATAAGCTGACCGCTGAGTGCTGACTGCTGAATGCTTACATAACTCCTGAAACTATAACAGTCTCATTATTGATTGTTCACTGTTGAGTGTTGATTGTTGTACGGTTAGGCACAAGACTTTCCCCTACTATCGGTTAATGTCTCAAGGGTAAACAACAAACATTTTCTCTTTAAGTTGTGCATCTACTGATCATCTACTGATATTTTGGAACCACTATCATCTGAAACGATTTCCTCATATCTATTGGATATAGGACTGTGTACCCCGTCAGACCTAGAATCTATCCAGGTAGAATCGGCTCCCCCTGCTAAGAATTTCAATTTACTGGTGAGCTTTTCAGATCATCGTCAGCTACTGGTTAAGCAGGAAAGACCCCATCATGACGGTATTATAAATCATGAATTTTTCAATGAGTGGCAATTTCATCGCTGGCTGCAGCATTTTCCGGAGCAGCACTGTATAGCTTCATCAGTTTCCCAGATCCTTCATTTTGATCCCGATCATTGCATCCTGGTCTACAACTATCTAAATAACTATCTCGACCTGTTTAGTTTCTACTATCAAAACCAAATTTTCCCTGAAGCGATCGCAACTGATATCGGAACAGTTTTAGGCAACCTCCATCGTGTTACCTTCAATCAACCAGAATGTCGGAATTTTCTAGACCAGGTACCAAACGGGAAATCTCCCTATCGGTTTGGCAATCCAGCTAAAGGAATCGGACGGCTGAGCCCAGAAATGTTTGGCTCAATCCCTAACAATGCCTTAAAGTTCTTTGTTCTCTATCAACGTTACCCCAGTCTGGGAAATGCGATCGCAGATTTGGAAACTGACTGGCATCCGAGTTGCCTAACCCACAATGACTTAAAATTGAACATTGGTTCATAGAGAGTGGGAGCAATTCTCAACATCTTCACCACCGGATCAGAGCATGGTGCGACTGATTGATTGGGAACGTTGTGCGTGGGGAGATCCAGCCTTTGACCTTGGAACCATAATCGCCAGCTACCTGGGAATCTGGTTAAGTAGCTTAGTAGTAGACCCCACGATTAAATTAGAAGAATCCTTGCGTCTAGCAGTGACTCCTTTGCAGGTGCTTCAACCGTCCATCGCTGCTCTAACCCAAGCCTATCTTACCGCTTTTCCCGGGATTGAGTCAGCTCGTCCCAACTGGCTTAAACGAGTGGTTCAGTTTACCGGTTTGGCACTGATTCACCAAATTCAGGCAATGATTTACTATCAGAAATCCTTCGACAATACTGGAATCTGTATGCTCCAGGTTGCCAAAAGTCTACTCTGCCGACCAAAACAATCTGTGCCAACAGTTTTTGGGATCTCAGAATCAGAACTGATAT